>NZ_JBIQLE010000003.1:0-165114 GCF_044464525.1 Pusillimonas sp. | reverse complement strand
ATGGCGAAGATCCCATTGCGTTTCGGCTAAGGTTCATGGAAGAACCGCGAGCCAGGGCGTTGAGCATGTCCGTTGCCGAGCGGGCGGGGTGGGCCACTTGCGCCGGCAGGCCGTCCCGCACCGTCGACGCGCAGCGGCCCCATGTGCGACTGGGGCGCGGTTTCGCGCAGCATCAATATGTGCATGGCACTTTTCCGGGGGTGGGTTCCGCGTATTGCGCCTGGGTGTGTGACGTCGAGGTGAATATAGAAACCGGGGTGGTTCATGTACGCAAGGTGTGGGTCGGATATGACTGCGGCCTGGTCGTCAACCCTGCCGGCGTGCGCCATCAAATGCATGGCAACGTAATCCAATCGATAAGCCGGGCCCTGGGCGAGACCGTGCGCTTCGATGCGAACGGCGTGACGTCGCTTGAATGGGGGTCGTATCCCATCATCAGGTTCCAGCAGGTGCCGGAAATCGACGTGTATATCGCCCCCGGCGGCGATAATCCGCCGCTGGGCGCAGGCGAGTCCGCGTCAGTGCCCAGCGCGGCAGCCATCGCAAATGCAATTTTTGATGCAACCGGGGTAAGGCTGCGCGAACTGCCTTTTGATCGAGATCGGCTGCTTGCAGCGCTGCGAAAGGTGTAAAACCGCGGCCGGGCGTGAAGTGGCGGCAATTCAAAAAGCGACCGCTTTATGCGATACGGCCCTTCCACAGATTCCAGGCGCGTGCCATGGCCATGTCGGGTACTTTCGCGGCTTTTTCTATTTCGCCCGGGGTCAAGCCCGGCGCCGGGCCCAATGCCAACGCCCGATAGAGGGCTTCCGCATTCTTGCAGGATGTGACCGATCGAAAGACCAGTTCTTTGATGTCTTTGCCGACCACGGTCGCTCCATGGTGTTTCATCAGCACTATGGATGCCTTGCCCAGCGCACGCGCCAGCGAGGCGCCCTGTTCTGTATTGACGATCAGAAGATTTGTATCGCCGAAGTCGTCCCGGCTGTCCCAGCGCGGCACGTGGGCGCCGATCATGGCTCCGTGCTGGTATACGGGCGCCAAAGGAGCGTCGCTGATGCAAAACGGCATTATCGCGGGGCTATGATGATGGCATATGGCCTGTACATCAGGCCGCAACCGGTAGATTTCACCATGGATATAGCGCTCGGCATACTGGCTCTCTGAGATCGGGATAACGGGCTCGGAGTTGGCGTCGTATTCGATGATGTCTTGTTCAAGCACCAGTTCGGGGGCTCTGGAAGTAGACAATAGAAAGTGGCCGGGCCTGGCGGGATGCCTGACGCTGACGTGGCCGAATGCGTCCAATACGCCCTCATTGGCAAGAATCTGATTGGCGGCGACTAATTCTTGAACGCATAAGCTCACATTACTCATTGAAACTCCTCGAGACCTTCATTTGTTTTCCTGGCTTGAACCGGATTGGCTTGCTTGCGCCGGCTTTCGCGCGGCGTTATGTGTGTCGGCAGCCAGCAGTTCACGCAGATAGTTGGCTGCCTCGGCGCCGACCATCGACGTGCGCCAGGCGTCCTTGACTATGTTGTGATGTAGCTTCAGCGCTTCGGGCGCAGATGTTGCCAAAGCAACACCCACACGGATATTGGGCTGTTCGCCCAAGCGGAAGGGGCTGATGGTCAGCGTGCTGTGATCGGCTTGCCTGAAGATCTGGAACCCGTTCATGGGCAGGGTGTCGGTAACCAGGCCGATCTGCACGCCCAGGTCGTCAGCCTCGATCAATGCCGCCAGGTGTTCGATTTCGGCGCGCGCTATTTCGTGGCGTTCGCGTCGTGTTGATTCCGACAGGTCGGCGCGTCCGATCAGGCCGTTGCTTAAAAAGCGAGAGATTTGATCCGCGGACACCAGGTTCACGATGCTGGGGCGGCGGCGCAGATAGGTCTGCTTGCGTTGATGCAGGATTTCCATCACGCTATCCACGTCGGCCAGCAGCCTGGCGCGCTTGGCGCTCTTCTCGGGCACGCTTTCCGTCAATAACTGGCTCAATGTGGTTTCGAACTGTGGCGACGCCAACAGAAAAGATACCGGGCCTGCCAGCACTATGATCTGGTCGGCGGTTTCTTCAAGTTGGCGCGTACGCTCGAAATAGCTCACCGCCGAAGGCATGTATTCAATACCTACTCCAAGCAGCGTAGTGAGCGAGACTTCCAGAAGGTCGGACAGGCGTTCCAGCGTGTCGATCTTGGCTATTTCGCCTTTTTCCACGCGATAGAGCGCAGTTCGAGAGATGCCGATTTTTTGAGCCACCTCGTCGGCGTTCAAGCCCGAGGCCATACGGAATGCTTTAACTCGTTGCCCGATCTCTGCATATCGCCAACGCATAGTGTCGCCCTCCTTGCGGTCGGATCGTCGGCGAACAGCCGCCGACTATCCTTGATGTC
This sequence comes from Pusillimonas sp., assembly GCF_044464525.1. Lineage (NCBI taxonomy): Bacteria > Pseudomonadati > Pseudomonadota > Betaproteobacteria > Burkholderiales > Alcaligenaceae > Pusillimonas > Pusillimonas sp. Next base: position 162,718 of record NZ_JBIQLE010000003.1, on the reverse strand, counting down.
AATAAGGATGGATAGTACAACACAACGTGGTCAAATTTGGTATTTTCCCTAAATTTGGACGGTTTCACGCTCGGGGTTCGGAACAAGAATCATTCGTCCCGATGCCTGGCGCGTGCTGACCCGCATCAATGCATCTGCGGCCTCTTCCAGACTTACTGTGTTTGTCGGGGTGGGTACCAGGCCGCCTTCTCCGTAAAGCCGGAAGATCTCGTCCAGGCAGTGCTGCATCATGTCGGGGCGGCGCTTGCGGTAGTCGCTGACTTGCACCCCGCTGACTTCAATGTTCTTGAGCAACAGATAATTGACCTTGACTGTCGGAATTTCTCCGGCCGCAAAGCCGATGACGACGAGCCTGCCGCACCACGCCACAGTGCGCAGGGCCGCGCTGAAGATATCGCCGCCCAGCGGGTCCAGCACGATATCCACGCCCTGGCCGTCGGTTAAGGCGTAAACCTGTTCACGCAGGCTATCCCGTAGATTGGGGGCGGCCAGATCGACGCAGTGGTGAGCGCCCGCGTTGAGCACCATTTCGCGTTTTTCGGGGCTGGATATGCCGGCAATGACCTTCAGTCCGTATGCGCGTGCAAGTTGTACGGCGGCCATGCCCACGCCGCCTGTGGCGCCAAGCACCAGCACCGAGTCGCCGGCCTTGGCGCGGCCGCGCTCGCACAGCGAGAACCAGGCAGTGTCATAAGCCAGCGCCATGCCGGCAGCCTGCACAAACGGCAGGTTGTCGGGCAGGGTAAAGCAATCGTGCGCTTTGGCGACGGCTTTTTGCGCATAGCCGCCATGTTCGGCCAGTGTCAGGACGCGGTCGCCGGGCTTGACGTTCTTGACCGAATCGCCGACTGCCAAAACCACGCCTGCCGGAAGCTTTCCGGGCGAGAACGGACGTTCGGGCAAGAATTGATAAGCCCCGGTGACGACCAGGGAGTCCACATAATTGATGGCGGTGGCCCGTACTTCGATCAAGACTTCGTCCGACGCCGGAACGGGATCGGCGACTTCTTCGATCGTGAGTGACTCCAGGGGGCCAAATTCGCGAATCAGTATGGCTTTCATATTGGATCCTGATAATTTTATTAAGGTAGCGTGCTGAAGGTGCCGCGCGCCACCGCGATTGCCGGTGTGTCTTTTCCACTGATCACCACGTCGACGCGCGCGATTGATCGGCCTACGCGCAAGGTTTTCGCCCTTGCATAAAGGTCGGCGCCGGGCGCCGCCCGCAGGTAATCGATTCGCAGATCGATGGTGGGCGCCATGCGTTGAATCTGCACGGCGACTGCGGCATGGGCCGCCAGGTCGGCCAGCGTGGCGATCACGCCGCCGTGGATGGCCGTGGAATCGGCAGCGCGCCGCAAGTGGTCTTGATACGGCACGCGAATGACTACCGAGCCTTCGTCCAGGTCGACAGAAATTGCTTCCGGCGCCAGCACCGCATGAAACGGTGGATGAGCAAGCTCATGGCGCAGTCTTTCAAGAGCAGCTTGTGAGGTGTCAGCAGTGTGGTTCATACGGATGGCAGAGTCAGGTGGCGCGAAAACAATGTGCTACAGCACGCATTTCGTAGTTCATGTGGTTACGCTGAAGCGGATTGATTCCACCTTCAGCTTGCCCGACTTGATGTCTTCGCTTAGGGGGCGCTTATATATCTTGCCGCTGGCGGTCAGCGGAATCTCCGGCAAGGCCACGAAATATTCAGGCATGTCGTAGCGCGACAACCCGGCTTGGTCAAGATGCGCCAGTATGTCTTCCGCCGAGCATTGCCTGCCAGGCTTGAACATGACGGCCAGGCATACTTTCTCGCCCAGCCGGTCGTCAGGCACAGGCAGCGCGGCGACGCGCGCCACATCGGGGTGCTGCGTTGCCAGGCTTTCTATTTTTGCCGGATAAATATTGTGCCCGCCCCGGATGATCAGGTCTTTTTTTCGTCCGGTGATTACCAGGTAGCCATGTTCGTCCAGCATTCCCAAGTCGCCGGTCATGAACCAGCCGTCAGAGTTGAAGGACTCTTCGGTTGCAAGCTGGTTATCGAAATAACCCAGCATCAGGCTGGCCCCGCGTCCGCCTATCTGGCCTACTTCGCCCGCCGGCAGTTCCTGGTCGGCGTTGTCTGTGGAGAATATCCTGACTTCGTATCCGTTGCAGGCGCGTCCCGAAGTGCTGATGATTCTGGCAGGATCGTCGTTCGGCAAAGTGTAGTGATGAGAGCAGGCTTCAGTCATGCCGTAGCCGCTTTGCGGTTTGATGCCGTGGTCGATCAGGCCCTGGACCACGCCGGAGGGCGCCGCGGCGCCGGACACCCGGAAGCCTTGCAAGCGCCCGACCGACTTGAGGCCTCGGCGGCGCAATTCATTGAGCATGTCAATGGCGTGTGTGGGTACGCCAAACAGAAAGGTCGTGTCCGTTTCGATCAGGCGGTCGATGAGGTTTCCGCCTTTGGGCAGGTCGTGCAGCACCACTTCGGCGCCGGACGCGAATGCGCTGATCATGGCCCCCAGGCCCAGGTTATGACTAAGCGGGCTCATTGTATAGAGCACGGAATCAGTGCCGAAATGCCAATCCTTCGCTATGGCGCGGGCGTTCGCCAGCAGCGTGTTGTCGCTGTGCATGACCCCCTTGGGTACGCCTGTGGTGCCCGAGGTGAACGCAAGATACACCACGCGGTTCGGATCCCGGCATGGCTCGCTTGTGGCGGTTCGGGCGGTGGCCGTCGACAGTAGTTCATCGGCGGCCCCGTCTTGGCTTGACGGCTTCAAGGCCACTTTCAGTTTCAGCGAATCCAGTGCTTCCAGGCGTGCAAAAATATCATTGCGGTGCGCATCGGCGCCCCAACCGATCTCGCCGATGAAAGCCGTGGCGCGCACGCGCTCCATCAGCTTGTACACATCGTCAACCGTATGGTCGCGATGCAGCGAGGGGCAGCATGTGTAATTGTTGCGCGAGCAGGCCAGCCACACCACAGCCGTTTCCGCTCGGCTGGATGTCCATAATCCGACGCGTTGACCCGGCACCACACCTGCATCCTCCAAGCGTGCGGCCAGCGCATCGGCGGCGTGCAGCAGTTGCGAATAGGTGAGTCGGTTGTGATGATCACGGATTGCATAGCTATCCGGACGCTGTTCCGCGTTTTGGCGCGCGCTTTCATAGATCGTCTGATCGCGCCAATGGCCCGAAGCGTAGAACGCCCGGATTTGCTCGGTCTCAAGCAAAGTGAGAACGGTGTTTTTTCTTATCGACAAAGTGTGCTCCGAAACGTATGGAACGGTAAAATCGTAACGAGGTTAATGCGGCTGCCGTGAGAACCAGCCGGCGACGGTGGATTTCAAAGACGAAAAGAGCAAGCTGAAGCCGCTGATGGGTTTCGCCTTGGGGAAGGGCGGGGGCCCGTTGGCCGGGATGCCCCCGCTTGGCGGCTTGCCATTGACGGCAAACACTTGCAAGGCGGCCTGATAGCCCGCCAGATGTCCGTCGGCGAAACCGTCCTTGTAGCCTTCCACATAAGATTGCGTGTTGCCTGCGGTTGACGTCTGGGCAACCGCCGGCCTGTTGGCTTGAGCCGAACCAGGCGCGCGCGTCGTGGCATCCGGGACAGAGTCTGAAGGCGCGGATAGCTCGCTTGGTGCTGCGAACATGTCTTGCCCGGTCTGCGCGGCGTGCTCTTTCAACTGCGCAATGCGGGCTTCGAGGTTCTGGGAAAATTGCGATACGATCTGGTTGGCCACGTTCTGAATGATGCCTACGCCGCGCCCGTATTGCGCCACGATTCCGGATAGTTCCAGCTCTGTGTCGATCAGTATCTTCGATCCCTTGGCGCTGGGCTGCAGAGAAAAGGCGATTTGTGCATTTGCCGTGCCACGGCCCTTTGCATCAGAGCCGCTTGCCACGATCTGCGCCTTGTAGCGTTCATTGTCAATGTCGGTGAATGTCGCATCACATATAAATACCAAACCCACAGGGCCCAGGCGCACGGAGATCTTGCCCTTGAATGACCCATCGTCTCGTTTTTCAAGCAGTTCGGCGCCGGGCATGCAAGGCACAATGGATTCGACATCCATCAACCATGGCCATGCTTTTTCCGGCGCCAGCGATACTTCGAAGCTGTTAGTGAATTCCATTGCTGTCCTGATCTGGTTTGTTCTGTTTGGTCGAGGTGGAAGCTGCGGCGCGGCGCGACCGCCCAAGCAATTGGTGTACGCGCATGGGCGTTACAGGCAGCGACGTGATGGCGCCCGGCATGCCCAGCGCATCGTCCACGGCGGCTGCAATGGCTGCGCCGACGGCGTTGGTTCCACCTTCGCCGGCTCCTTTCAAGCCCAGAGGGTTCAGCGGGCTCGGAGCGTCTTCGGTGATCATCACGTCGACCTCGGGCATTTCATGTGCGGTGACCATCAGGTAGTCGGCAAAAGTGGTGGACAAGGGCTGGCCGGACGGGTCGTAGGCGAACTGTTCGTACAGCGCGCCTCCGAGGCCTTGCGCCAATCCGCCAATGATTTGCCCTTCGATCATCTTGGGGTTGACCGCTCGGCCGACGTCGTAGGCGACCAGGTATTTCTCTACCTGGACGCGGCCGGTATCGGCGTCCACTGCGATCTGGGCCACGTGTACGCCGTAGGGATAGTTCATGTGCTCGCTGTAAAACCAGCCCTCGGCCGACAAGCCCGGTGCATGCCCGTTGCTGGTCTTCTGGCTGGGGTGCAGATAGCGTGCAACCTCGGCAAGCGACATGCGCCGTTCATCGGCGGCATCCCGCGGTTTGACCACGCCGTCCAGCAGAGTCAGTGCGTTCGCAGGCAGGTTCCAGTTTTCGCTTGCAGCCTGCAGCGCTTTGTCTCGTACCTTGCGGGCAGCGATCTGCGTGGCGGAGCCCGACATGACGGTTACGCGCGAGGCGTGCGCGCCGTTGCCGAACTCGATCACGTCGGTTCGACCTTTGACGACCCGGATGCGGGTGTAGTCGACGCCAAGCTCGTGGGCGCAGATCTGCGCCAAAGCGGTTTCCATGCCTTGCCCGACAGAGCCCGCGCCTGTCACCAGCTCTATGCCGCCGCCGTGGTCGACCGTCAGGCGTACCAGGTCTGATGGCCCCAGCCCGGATTTTTCGACGAACATGGCCAGGCCTATGCCGACGCACTCGCCGGCCTGTCGGCGTTGCGCCGCGTTGCGCTGCAGCTCATCCCAGTTGAGGCGTTTGAGGGTTTTATCGAGCAAGCCGGCGTAGTCGCCGGAGTCCAACACGACATCCACGCCCAGTGCATCCAGCGGACGCGTATATGGCATTTCGGACGATTGGATCAAGTTGCGCCTGCGCGCCTCGATGGGAGAGATTTCAACGGCCTGGGCGATTGCGTCCATCAGGCGTTCGCGAACGAAGGTGGTTTCGTAGCGGCCTGGAGAGCGATACGTGGCGGCCGGTGTTTTATTGGTCAGCCGGAAGTGGCCTTCTACCTTGTATGCCGGCACGCGATAGGGCCCCAACAGCAGGCCAGCCGACATGTCGGCCACGCGAGGCCCATGGGTTCGCACATAGCCGCCCTGGCTGTGGAAGAACTTGTTCCGTATGCCCAGGATGCGTCCTTCGCTGTCTATGGCGGCCTGAATCTGATGATATTGCTCGCGCGAGTGGTTGGTGGCGATCAGATTCTCGCGTCGGTCTTCCACCCATTTTATGGGTCTGCGCAAACGTAGCGCAGCCAGGCAGACCAACACATCTTCGGGATAGAGTTCGCCCCGTACGCCAAAGCCCCCGCCCACATGGCCCTCGTATAAATTTATGGTCGACGGAGGGCGGCCCAGCATCTTCGCCATTTCGTCGCGGTTCCAGTGCGATTTCTTCGCGGCTCCGTACATTTCGAGCATGTCGCGGCCGGCGTCATAACGCGCCACCGCTCCGCGACATTCAAGCGGCACGCCACTGTGGCGGCCTATGGACAGATCCAGGTCCATGACGCGCCAGGCATTGTCGAACGCTGCCTCGATGTCTCCGTAGCCTTTGCGAATGACAGTGGCTTCGGTGGTCAATCCGGGAAGGAACTCGCCGGGTTCGTCGCGGGCGTCCAGCAGCGGCGGCAGCTCGCGGATGTCGAGGGAGATCAGGTCGGCGGCGTCTTCCGCGACGTAAGGGTCTTGCGCGAATATCACGGCCACGGGATCTCCCACGTACCGGACATGGCCTTGCGCCAGTATGGGTTGGCAATATGCTTCCAGGCCCTGAACCTTTGTTGCGCGAAACGGAATGGGCGGGATGTCGGCGACGTCGGCGCCGGTCCATATCGCGACAACTCCGGGCAGCTTGAGGGCTTCGTCAACATGGACGGCATTGATTTTGCCGTGCGCTGACTGTGAGCGCACCACGCGCATATGCAGCTGCCGTGGAAAATTGATGTCGGCCGCAAATGTACCCTCGCCCCGCACCAGCGGCGGATCTTCGAGGCGTGTCACAGACTTGCCGATGACAGCCGCCGCGAGTTCTTGCTCGTCTACCAGAACCTCTGGCAGCAGATTGGTTGCTGCGATGCGGGCTTTGGTGGTGGTGGATGATTTCATTTGCTCTCCGGTGCCAGTGCGCCGCGGACCTGTTTCACCGCCTTCAGAATGTGAGCGTAGCCGGTGCAGCGACAAAGGTTCGACGACAAAGCGTCCAGCAGCTCGGTGTCGTTGATGCCGGGGTTGTTTTCCAATATTCCTTTGGCGAGCATCAGAAACCCTGGCGTACAGAAGCCGCATTGCAGCGCGTGCTGGTCTATGAACGCTTGCTGCAAAGGATGCAGCTCGCCGCCTTGGGCCAGCCCTTCAACAGTTTCGATTTTCTTGCCGTGGGCCTGAGCCGCGAACATCAGGCAGGAGCGCGCCGGCTGGCCGTCGACCAGCACCGTGCATGCGCCGCATACGCCATGTTCGCAACCAATATGGGTGCCTGTCAGGCCGCAGTCGTCGCGTAGCGTGTCCACCAGGGTACGCCGGGGCTCTACGCGCAAAGGAAATGCTTCGCCATTCACGTCCAGGACAATATCGATCTCATGCATGGCTGGATTCCTTTTCTGGGGATGCGCCCGGTACGGCCTGATCAGTTGGCGGCAATTGAAAAGCGGCTGCTTTTTCCAGCGCTCGCAACACCACCGTTTCGACGAGATCGCGCCTATAGGCTTGTTCGTCCTCAGTGCCGTCCATGGGGTTGATGGCCTCTGCGGCACATCGCGCTGCGTGCGCAAAAAGCTCGGATGACGCCGGCCGGCCTTCCAATACCTCTTCCGCTTCGGCCATGCGCCGCGGCGTGCTTTCAGCTGCGCCGACGCCGATGCGCACGTTGTGCAGGCCGGCGGCGGTGGGGGTCATGACGGCCAGCGCCATGGCTTGTGCGAAATCACCGGCCCTCCAGCTGATTTCCTCAAAGCCGAAAACGGTTTCTGAATCAAGCAGGGGAAGCTCTATGGCAACCAGCAGCTCATCGGGTTGCAGGGCCGTCGTCATGAAGCCGACGAAGTAATCGCATGCGGCGATACGGCGTTCGGCATTCAGGCTGCGGGCTACGATTGAGGCGTTTAGAGTGGCCGTGACCAGACACCACTCTGACGCGGGGTCGGCATTGGCCACGCTGCCGGCGAATGTGCCCCGGGTGCGTATAGGTAGATGCGCGATATGGCGCACCACTGTTGACAAGAGGGCCCCTAGAGGCCCCGATGCGGCAGGCTCGTGAAAGGCGGCATGCCTTACGCCGGCGTGGATAATAAGGCGCTGGTCGGTTTCGACCAGGGCTTGAAGCTCTTCAATGCGATTAATGTCTATCAGGTAGGCAGGCTGTGCAAGGCGCAGCGCCATTGCGGGTATCAGTGTTTGGCCCCCCGCCAGAATACGACCGTCCTGCCCGGCGACTTCGGACAACATGAACACCGCTTGATCGACCGACGTGGGTTCATATAAGACAAACGGGCTGGGCTTCATGGTGTCTCCGCAAGCATGTGTGACATTGGTTTGTCATCATATTGGAACTATAACCGATTTTGGTACAATATGAAAGTGCCGGAACTTGGTTCGGTGTTGTTTCGCGCCAGGCGGGCGCTCTATTTAGAAAAGGACGAGTATGCTGCTTCCACACCACAATCGGTACCCATACAGCCGGATTTGCGATCGCCCGGATTATGAGTGGCCCGGCGGCAAGCGCCTGGCTTTTTTCGTCGGCCTGAATATCGAGCATTTTGCCTTTGGCGCAGGACTCACTCACTCGCTTTCCGCACCGCTGCCGGCCCCTGATCAGCGCGCCTTTGCCTGGACCGACTATGGCAATCGCATTGGCGTGTGGCGTGTGTTCGATCTGCTCGATAAGCTGGGCCTGCCTGCATCCCACAATATCAATACGACTCTGTTCGAGTATGCGCCGCAAATCGTGGCTCGCATCAAGGAGCGCGGCGATGAAGTCATTGCGCACGGTCGAACCAACGCAGAGCGACACAGCGGAATGTGGGAACGCGATGAGGCCCGGTTCATCGAAGAGGTTCGGGACGAGATCGAGAAGCACTGGGGGCAGCGGCCCAAGGGCTGGATGGCGCCATGGATGTCGGTCACCAATGTAACGCCCGATCTCTTGCAAGAGGCGGGCTTTAAATATGTCATGGATTGGCCGGCGGATGATCAGCCGATATGGATGAAGACACGCGCTGGGCGGATCATGTCTGTGCCGTATCCGTTCGAGCTGAACGATTCGCCCCAGATGTTGGTGCGGCATCAAAGCCCTGATGAATTCACGCGTGCCATTATTGATCAGTTTGACGAAATGCTCGAACAGAGCGAGCAGCAGCCCTTGGTGTGCAGCCTGGCGTTGCATGCCATGGTGGTTGGGCAACCGTACCGGTTGCGGGCTCTGCGCCGAGCGCTGGAATACATCGTGAACCATCCTCAACGCGACAAGGTGTGGTTCACCAAGCCCGGCGACATTTACGACCATTGCGCCGCATTGCCGTCAGGCGTTATGTCAGACCCCTCATAGAGTTTGCACGTCGCCAGATTCAGCTCGCACTGGGCGTCGGGTTGAATGCGGCTTGAGCTTGCCCCAATAAAAATGCCGTCCATAAGATTCTGGACGGCATTTTGTATTACTGACGGGCGGCCCTTGACTTTGACGGATGGCCCGCTACGGTTGGAGTTAATCTCCGCCGAGTTTCAGATTAAGCGGCTGACGTTTTTCAATCGACCACTTCAACAGCGCCGCGGTACGGTATATGCCGTGCGCGAACTTGCCGTAGGGCATGGTCAGGAACAGGGCCATGACGAACCCCAGGTGCACGGCCAGAAGCAGCGCCATGTAAGAGGTGTCGCGCAAGCCCAGCAATAGCAGGCCGGTCAGGCTGATCAGGAACAACAGCACGATGAACCCCCTATCCATGGGTTTTTGCGCTGCATCGCCATGCAAAGGGTGGCGTTTGATATTCATCCACAATAATCCGGCGGGGCCGATGAGAAGCCCGATACCGCCAACTGTGCCCAGGATGACCGGCAAACTCAGCAAGGGATAGGGCGCTTCCAGCCCGAGAAAGTAATGGTATAGCGTTGCGACGCTGGTGGCCGCAAAGCACAACATGAAACCATAGAACGTGAAGTGATGGAATCGCCGGCGCCACAAGGTAAAGGCGTCGTCTTCATTATTGCAGCCCTTGCCGTGGCCGCCGTCCAAGTACCGTAGACGCAGCACGTCGCTGGCAGTTTCGGTGATAGCCGGGGCATTAACGGCTCCGGGCGTGATTTGACGCCAGAACTTGGTGACGCCCGCCGCCAGGGCCAGTACGGCGAAGCCGAAGACGACGCCGAACATGACGACCAGCAGATTATGAGGAAAGATCGCGTAGAAATCGCCGGCCAGCGGCTCGTGCAGCAGCGTGCCTGTCATGGCCAGCGCCAATAGAAGGAACAGGATCAAGCCGCCCGCGGTAGCCAAAGCCACGGTCAGGCCGTTGCGCTTGTACAGCGCGCCCAGCGCGGACGGCCAGGCGTAATCGGAATAGGTCTGGGCACGTACTTTGGCCATGGCTTGCGGCACGTTAACCGCAAATTCGTGAGGTGGTGCGTATTGACAGGCATGCAAGCAGTCGCCGCAGTTGTGGCATAGGTTGGACAGATAATTAATATCGGCCTTGCCGAACTCCAGCCGGCGCGTCATGGCCGGGAAGACCGCGCAGAAGCCTTCACAGTAGCGGCAGGCATTGCATATCGTCAAAATCCGATCAACTTCCTGTTCGTCGGCGCCAAGCAAGTTCGACGGCGAAACGTGCCCATTGCATGCGGCGTCTTTATGCGTTGCGGTGTGCTTGTTGACCGGCGCGGTGGAATGCGATTCTGCTTCGCGGATTAAAGTGTCAAGCGGCGTCACGCTGACCTCCTACATTGTTGCGATGTTGATTTTTTGCGGCAGCGGCGGCGCGGTCGCCGGCAATGAGTCCAAAGGTGGTGCCTATGCCGAGTCCTACCCCGGCCGTATAGCCTTTGCCCAGCACGTTTCCAGCCATCATTTCGCCGGCGACAAACAGGTTGTCGCTGGGCTGGCCATTGAAATGTACTGCGGCGTCTGCATTTACCTTCAGCCCGAGATATGTGAAGGTGATGCCGGGCCGCAAGGGGTAGGCGTAGAACGGTCGATCTGTGATCGGCCTAGCCCAGTTCGTTTTTGGAACTTCCAAGCCTTTGGTATGGCAGTCATCCAGCACGGTATGGTCGAATTTTCCGTTGGTGCAGGCGGCGTTGTATTCTGTCAAAGTGCGCATGAATTGCGTTTGATCCAGCCCCAATTTGTCGGCAAGCTCGGGCAGGGTGTTCGCCTGGGTGCCAGGAAATACCGGAGGCATGAAACTGCCCACGGCTTTGCTGTCGATGATCGAGTATGCGATCTGGCCAGGCTGTTGTGCCACGAGACGGCCCCAAATCGCATACCGCTTGGGCCAGAAGTCTTCGCCCTCATCATAGAAGCGCTTGGCGTCTCGGTTTACGACAATGCCTAGCGAAACGCAATCGATTCGGGTGCAGATGCCGCCGTCATACAAGGGCGAGCGAGCGTCGACGGCGACGCAATGCGATTGCGACGGGTCGCCGATTGAGTCTGCACCGGCATCCAGCATGTAGCGCAGCAGCACGCCCCGGTTGTACCGTGTTCCCCGTATCAGGAAATTGTCAGCCGGCCATTCGCCGTTCTCATTTTGACCCCAGGCCTCGCGCAACCACTCACGGTTGGATTCGAACCCTCCGGCCGCCAATACGCAGCTTCCAGCCGTGATGCGTTCTGCTCCGATATGCGCCGCGACGAACCTGCCGTTGTCGAGCTCGATTGAATCCACCGGCGCGTTGTAGCGAACGATTACGCCCAGGGCCTCGGCGCTACGATAATAAGCATTCACAAGCGCCTTGCCGCCGCCCATAAAGAAAGCGTTCGTGCGTGCGACATGCAGCGCACCCGAGAGCGGTTTCTGGAAATTGACCCCATGCTTGCGCATCCAATCGCGGCAGGTAGCGGTGGTGCGTATGACTAAGCGCGCGAGGGCTTCGTCTGTTATGCCGCCTGTCACTTTCAACAGGTCTTGCCAGTATTCTTCTTCAGGATAGGCGTCGATCAAGACATCTTGGGGTTCGTCGTGCATACAGCGCACGTTGCGGGTGTGGATGGAGTTGCCACCGCGCCATTCACGAGGTGCGGCTTCCAGCATCAAGACACTCGCGCCGGCTTCCGCGGCAGAAATTGCAGCACACAAGGCGGCATTGCCGCCACCGATAACTAAAACGTCATACTTCACCGGGTCTTTCACGTTGCCTCCGCTTCTGATCAATACCTGGCACGGCTCGCTGAGAATCCAGGCGAAACGCAAAAGGCGACGCCTGACGCCGTGGTGTTTATACTCGAGTCCAATTACATACAACAGTATACCGTAGTATTTTAGCGTGTGGCTTTGTACGTTTATCGATTACACTACTTGAAGTGGTTTTTCGTGTTTTGTATGTGGAAGCTCAGTGCAAATTGGTGGAAAGCGCAGCGTCATGAATCCTGTCTCTGAAGAAACCCAACTGCGTCGCGGCATATCGCGTAGCGCCCATGCCTATCAGTATCTGGTCGAAGCCATCCAGTCGGGGCGCTTCGTGTCCGGTACGCGCTTGCGAGAGATTGAGCTTGCTGAAGTGATGGGGCTGAGCCGCACGCCCGTGCGCGAGGCGCTGGGCCGGCTGCAATCCGAAGGGCTGGCGGTAAACGACCCCGAGCGCGGCCTTATCGTCACAGAGCTCGACCATTCGATGATGAGCGAACTCTATGCCATGCGAGAAGTGTTGGAGGGCACCGCTGCCCGTCTGGCTGCGCGGCACGCGTCCGACGTGGAAATCGAATTTCTCAGGGAAGTCATATTGCGTGACGGCCAATTGACAAGCACCGAAGAACTGGCGGCCAACAATCGTCTATTTCATGGCACCTTGTATCGATGTGCGCATAACAGGTATCTGGTCAAGACTCTCAGTTCCCTGCAAGAGTCGATGATTCTGCTGGGCCGCACCACGCTGGCCACTCAAGGAAGGGCCGAAGCATCACGACGTGAACATGAAGCCATTGTCGACGCGTTGTCCAGAAGAGATCCTGAAGCAGCCGAGCAGGCCGCGCGCGCTCACATCGTAGCTGCGTATCGTATCCGCCTCGAAGGGCTGCTTGAAGCAGATCAAAAGTAAGCCATCAGAAGCCTTGCACCTTGCGATTCCCGGCCCGGGCAACCGCTCTTGCCGACAGGCTTAGTCGCCCGTTCTTATTTGAGTAATATTTCCAAAACTGGTACATTTCTCGATAGCCACGCTGCGTGAGGTGTCGCGGTGTTATCCAGCCTCGAGAACGAGGCAGTCAAGGAGCGAGCTTATGTCAGGAAATTCTATGTTGCGTGCGGAAATCATGGGTGCCGCGCGCAATTTTTTGGTTGATTTTTTGGCTTTTGAGGCCGATAAAGATCTGCTGATCACGACCGACACTGCCCGTGCAGTGGGGGTTGTGGAGGCCTTGCAGGCCGTCGCCATCGAAGTGGGTGCGCGGTTTACGACGGTCACCATTCCTCAGTTGCCTTATCAGGGCAAACTGGCCGATCCATACCTGCCCCGGGCGCTTGTGGCTGCGATAAAGGAGTGCGATCTGTGGGTCGACCTGACATACCCTTACATCGCCGGTGCGGATGCTCACGTTGAAGCCATGAAAACCGAAGGCCTGCGATATATGCTGAGCAGCGACATGAGCGCTGAAGCGATGATCCGCATGTTCGGCGACGGTGTTCTTGATGCTTTATACCCACCGCAGTCAGAACTGGAAACGCTCATCGCCAACTCTGTGGGCAAGACGATGCGCATGACCACCCCTTCAGGCACCGATGTAACGTTCGCCTTGGCCGAATCGCTCGACATGAGCCCCCGTCGCGCCACCCGGTCGGGGCTGCATTTTTTGCCGGGGTCCTGCCTCATCGCGCCGGAAATCGAAAGCGTCCGTGGAAAAATCGTGTTGGAATCGTGTTTCCATGAGTACTACACCGAACTTAGGGAACCTATTGAACTGGAAGTGGACGGCAGAATCCAAAGCGTGCGGGGGGGCGGTACAGAACGCGCCACCATGGAGCGTGCCTTGTTGCGCGCCGGCGGCGGCCAGTATGGTTACATCATTCATTTCGCCCATGGCATGCACCCGCAGGCCCGTTTCACCGGCGAGTGTTTTGTAGAAGATATCCGGGTGGTTGGAAGCAACGCCATCGGCATGGGGCTGCCTTTCTGGGTGCCCGAGGGCGGCGAAAACCATCCTGACGGCGTTGCGACCATGCAATCGGTATGGCTGGATGGGCGTCAGATCATCCAGGACGGCCAGATACTCGATTTGCCGGTGGTTGCCAAGGACTAAGCCGCAGGCAGGTGAAGTAGACGGGGGCCGCGAAAGCGGCCCTGTTTTTGTTTATGAAGCGGTATCGGCCGTTTTACGCTTGCAGGCCGGCCTGCGGTTTGCGGGCGGCGTTAAGGACGTCGCTGGGAAGCCGCCTGTACCGGCGTTTGAAAGCCCGGGTCAGTTGCGACTGATCGGTAAAGCCCGCCGCGTAAGCCACCTGCGCCACGGTGGTGAATTTGCCGGCCTGCTGCAAGGCCTCGTTCGCGTATTGCAGGCGCTGGTTGCGGATCCATGACGATACCGATTCGTCTGTATCTTGAAAAAGAGTGTGTAGATAGCGCACAGAAATTCCACAGCCCTGGGCTATCGAACCCGGGGAGAGATCGGGGTCGGTAAGATGAGTGCGCACATAAGACTCAATACGCAATAGATGCGCATCTTTTACGGCCGTCGACTGCGACTGCAGGGCATCGGGATGATTCTGCAGGCCGATTGCCAACAGGTCGATAAGGTGCGCGCCCATTTGCGGATAGGCCTCGACGGCATTGGTTTGACAGGCGTATAGAACTAGCTTGAGATAGTCGGAGAACAGGCGCGCAACCCCTTCTTGCATATTGAAGTTGCGGGCGATGAACCGCCTTGGGTTGCTCATGCGCAGACGCACGGCTTCGGCGGGCATTTTCAGCACCCACATATTGCTGCCGTCGTCGTATGCATGGTCGTAGGCTTCTTCGCTAAGCTCGAGCACGCTTTGGCCCGCTACACAGTTGGCGGTTCGCCCCAATTGGCTGAAGGTGACGTTGCCCGAGACAGGCAAGGTGAGGAGGATATGGCGATCTTCGCCGTCGCAGTCTTTGCGCAGACGTTGGCTTTTCACGGCGTCGGAACTGATTCTTAGAAGCTCGCTTGTGGTGAAGTTCCATCGGTCGATCTGCCCACGGAAACCGGCTTTTTTGTGGGCGGAGAGCCTGAGTTTGAAAAGTGCGTCGCAGACTGCATCTTGCCAATAGTCGAAGCGCTGGTTTTCGGGCACGTCGTCGGTTGAATAGCGCCGGTGCATGGTAAAACACATCCAAAATCAAAGATTTATCAATGTTTATACTGCGTCATGCTCCATGTCCTGTCTACTGAGGGTTAACCCCATTCAAGGTGCGCGCTTCAGTCGTCGGGTGTGATCAGGCCGGCGTCGATCAGTCCCAGAATCATCGCCTCGAGTGAAGGTTCGTTTTTCTCGATCAATTTCGCGGGCGGCGCCTGCCCCTCCAGTACGGCGCGAACGGCAGCGGTGTCGTCGGGTGAGACTGCGGAAAGCCAGCATCGCCTATCGGGAATGATGACGTTGGGGCCGCTGTTGCACGCCGAGAAGCACAGGTAGTTATGAATCTGCACTGCCTGATCTTCGGGCCGCGAAAATTCTGCCTGAAGGGCACGCATCACTTTTTCCGACCCCCGATTCTTGCAATCGATGTTGTTGCAGACGTAAATCTCCATAAAGCTTGTTGTCTCCGTATTAAATCGTGGGGTTGTTCAGGATGTGGGGTCGCCGCCAAGCACTTGCGGAAAGCGTTGCAGCAGGCTCTGAACGGGCGGCACCGGCATATTGATCAATCCGCACAGGCCCTTGTCTGCATTGACTTGGGCGATGCGCGCAATTTGGTCGATAAGCTGCGGGCTCGCCTTGCCTGCCGCCACTTGCTTTGCGATGGTGGTCATCATGCGGGTCTGCATGGTGCAGGGCGGGCATTGCCCACATGACGCCGTGGCGAAAAAATCGGCCAGTTCTTGTACCGCGGCGATTAAATCGCCTGCGTTGCTGTATGCCCGGATGGCGGCGCAGCCTAATGACGAGCCTCGGGCTTTCAGTGCGTCGGCATCAAAGGCGCAGTCTAGTTCACCTGCCGGGAGGTAGGCCGACGATGGCCCTCCGGGCTGTATGGCCAGCAAGTGTTCTCCGCTGCGCAGTCCGCCCCCGTACTTGTCGACAAGCTTGTTCAGCGAGATGCCCAGAGGCACCAGTTGCACTCCATCGTGTATGAACTCGGGACCGAATGTACATAGAGTGGGGCCCAGGCCCGAGCAGCCCAGTTCGCGATAAGCTTGCGCACCGGCCAGCACGATGTACGGCACATGAGCCGCTGTCTCGGCGTTGTGCACCAGCGTGGGTGCGCCGTCCAGTCCGCGCTCGACCGGAAAAGGCGGGCGCCCCGTGGGCATGGGTTCCATTCCTTGCAGGGCCTGGATGAGCGCGGTTTCCTCTCCCGCTACATAGACGTCGGAAATGGGGTGAACCCGCAGCACAGGCGGTTGCTCATGTGCCTTGCCGATGCCTTCCACGGCTTTCGTCATGGCGCCCAGGGCATCCCGGCTTGTTTCGTTGATGCCGAAGTGCACATGCGTCGCGCCGACGGCCAGGGCCATGCACAGCGCCCCTTCGACCACGGCGTCGGCGTGATGGGTTTGCAGCCAGTCGTCTTTGAAAGACCCCGGCTCGTGTTCGGCGCCGTTGATGATCAAGTGCTTGATTGGGGCTTGACGCGAGCGCAGCATCCGCATTTTCTTGTGGGCGGGAAACCTGGCCCCGCCCTTGCCGTCAAGCCGGGCCTCTTGTATTTGCTCGAGCAGGCTATCGGCGCCCATGGCTTGTGCGTGCGCATAAGCTGGAGCGCTTTTGTCATGCAGTCCGCAACGAGCGGCAAGCTCCAGCAGCAAGGATTTATCGAAGATATTGTGCATGCGGGCAGCGATGGTGGCGAACCGCAGCCCGCCGCCTCCGGTTACATTAATGTGGGCGTGTCGGCGCTCATGTCAAGGGCGGGCTTGTAGCCCAGCTGTTTCGAAAGCGTTGCGGTGTCGCTGTAGAACTTGCACAGCTTGATCTTTCCATTCACCACTTCGGCATACATGCCCTCGAAGACATCGCAGCGTTTGCCCGTGATGTCATTCCCCATGAACACTCCGGTTCCGTTGGCTGTGGTGCGCAGTGCGGCAAACGCCTTGTTGCCTTCTTCGATAAGACTGCTTATCTCGAAGTGGATGTCCGGCATCGCGGCGAAGATGTACTCGTACAGCTTGACCACGTCTGCGTTGCTGTCCAGCGGGATGGGTGATGCGACGTCCAGCGTGATGCAGTCATCAGCAAAATACGACATCATTTTTTCAATGTCGTGGTCATTATGGGCATCGATGAATGCCTTCACTGTCTCTTTCGGGCTCATTCAGTTCTCCTTTTTCAGCTGAATGGTTTATAAAATTTGGCGCCAGGCTTAGCCGGCGGGAAACAGCTGGGCTTTTGGTTTTTGTTGCCACGCGGACGTTTCGTGTTCGGGCTTCCATACATGCCATGCCAGTCCGTCGGGCACCGTGGTGCTGCCGTGCACCTCAATCGCAAGCGACGCTTCGGCCAAACCCAGCATGAGCGTGTACAGGTTCATGGTTTCGGCGTCTGGTTCTGCGTGGCCTTGACTCGTTTTTTCGTCTACTTCATGAAAATGCTCGATGGCCGCCGCCGCCTTGGGCTGCGCGGCGTCATAGAAGGCCTTGATCGCCTCCATCGTGGATTCTTCGCGTTTTTGCAGGCGCTGGAATTCGGTGGGCTGGGCCCAATCCATAAAGGGTTCCAGGTCGGCAAAGGCAGGAGGAAGTTTCTGGCTTGTCATTGTCGTCTCGCGGTAATCGGGTCAGGAATCAGGCTTGATCGTGAACCATGTCGTTAAGCACTTTTTCGGCATGCCGGATAAGAAGCTCCTGATCTTGCAGGTACATCAGCTTGAACACGCCCGAATCAATGGATTTTTGTGCTCCCAGGGCCGTGTTGCCGTCTTCTCGCCATAGGTCACGCAGGCGGTATTTTTTATATTCGACCGCCCAACGGGCGGCCAGGCCCGCGGTGTCCACAGGCGGCGCAAAGAAGCGCCCATTCCAGCTGGACTTGTTGTGGGCTTCGCCAGGCATCATTTTGTGCACGATATAGGCGCAAGGGCCTAGAAACACAAAGTGCAGATTGGGGAAGATGTACAAAATGTCGAAAAACCAGTTAGCGGTGCGGGTGGGGTTGACACCCTTCGACCATTGTTCAAGCGGTACGTTTTCCACCGGGCCGCTGGTTCTCAGGGCGGTCTGGTTCGCTAGCGTTGCAATGGCGGCGGTTTCGGGAAGCTCGGCTGTGATCTGGGCCAGGTTTCCGTAGAAACTGCCAGAGTTATGCTTGCCCAGCAACTTGAAATCCCAGGCATGACGCGATGGCGCTTCTTCGCTTTCCATGAAGCCCGGCGCCGAACGCCGGTGCAGGTATTTAAGGTGATACCCCTCTAGCTGCGAGTCGCGCATGACCGGCCAACTGGTGTCAAGATGCGCGTTATATGAGAGCCGCACCGTGGTCTGTTCGAACGGGTAGTCTTCGTACAGGCTGATCAGTTCCGGGCCCAGATACTCGGCAAGTGTTTCTTCGGGTTGCGGGTCAAGGTTGAAGAAAATAAATCCTTTCCATTCGTCAACGGCAACGGGGATCAGATCGGCTTCCATTTTGTCCGTGTCGAAGAACATGTCTTTCTCGGTCACGAGTATGTTCTTGCCGTCCAGTCCGTACGACCATCCATGGTAAATACAGGTAAAGCGGCCCCGTACATTCCCGTAGTCCTGGTTTACAACCCGGGTGCCTCGGTGTTTGCACACGTTATGAAAGCCGCGGATGACGCCATCCAGCCCGCGGACAATAATGATGGAGTCATTGGTGATGTCGACTGTCTCGACAAAATAGTCGCCCGGCTTGGGAATTTCGTCGACGCGCTTGGCGGTCGCCATCCACACCTTCTTGAAGACTTTTTCACGCATTTGCGCGAAGTATTCCGGCGAACTATATGATTCGATGGTAACTGGGCCGGTCCCAAGTTCCGGGTGGTTCAGTGTCCAGCGGATGTCCTTCAGGTCGCTTAGTTTCATGGGTGCTCCAATATTCGACAGTACCGTGTTTGGTGGTACTGAAGAATATTAGAGGCGCAGGACGCACCCTTCTAGGCGGTGCGTGCACTGATGCTTGCGCCTCAGCGCACCTTTTGACGGCTTTGTGCGTCCTCGGGCCCGCCTACAACGAGGCAAACACCTCTTCGGCCGTATCGAGGGTCGCCTTGATGACGCCATCATCATGAGTCGATGAAACGAAGCCGGCCTCGAATGCCGAGGGCGCGAAGTACACCCCGCGTATCAGCATCCCGTGGAAGAACTTCTTGAATCGCTCCACGTCCGAAGCCGAGACCTCTTCGAAAGTCGTGGGGACGCCTTCACGGAAGTAAAGACCGAACATCCCGCCGACCTGGTCCGCGCAGAACGGAACTTTTGCGGCGGCTGCCCGCTCGGCCAGGCCTTGGGCCAGCTTGGTGGTCTGGGCGGCGAGCCTGTCGTAGAAGCCTTCTTCGGATAGCAGCCGCAGCGTGGCGAGCCCTGCGGCAACCGCGACGGGGTTGCCGGACAGTGTGCCGGCCTGATATACAGGCCCCAGCGGCGCGATGTGTTCCATGATGTCGGCCCGGCCTCCAAAGGCCCCCACCGGCATGCCGCCCCCTATCACCTTGGCAAGCGTCGTAATGTCGGGCGTGACCCCGGTAATGCCCTGCACCCCTTGTGGCCCCGCACGGAAACCGGTCATTACTTCATCGAATATCAAGAGGGCCCCGTATTGCGTGCACAGCTCGCGCAGCCCTTCCAGGAAGCCGGGAACCGGCTTGACCAAGTTCATGTTGCCTGCAATGGGCTCAATAATGATGCAGGCGATCTCATCGCCGAATTGCTTGAACGCCGCTTCGACAGCGTCCAGGCGGTTGAAGTCCAGCACCAGCGTATGCTGGATGAACTCGGCAGGCACGCCTGCCGAAGTAGGGTTGCCGAAGGTAAGCATCCCCGAACCCGCCTTGACGAGCAGGCTGTCCGCATGACCGTGGTAGCAGCCTTCGAACTTGATGATTTTGGATCGGCCGGTAAAGCCCCGTGCCAGGCGTATTGCCGACATGGTCGCCTCGGTGCCGGAACTGACAAGCCTTACTTTTTCGATGGAGGGAATACGAGCGACCAGGCCTTCGGCCATTTCGATCTCGCCCTCTGTGGGTGCGCCGAACGACAGTCCGTCGACTGCGGCTTCCTGGACCACACGCACGATTTCGGGATGGGCATGGCCCAGAATGGCTGGGCCCCATGAGCCCACATAATCGATATAACGCTTGTCCTCGGCGTCCCAGACGTAAGGGCCTTGCGCCCGCTTGATGAAGCGGGGAGAGCCGCCCACCGAGCGGAATGCGCGCACGGGCGAGTTGACGCCGCCGGGGATGGTCTGGCAAGCGCGTTCGAACAAAGAAGCGTTACGGGGCATGATGGAAAATCCGGATCAAAAGTGAAGTGTGTGCCTGGCGGTCGGCTGTGTGGCCGCCCGCGATGCCGGCGACGAGGAAGCCATAAGCATACCAAGCCGGCACCATGGGTTGTGGAATCGGCGTGAGTCAGATAAACGCGCGTCGCAGGAGGGTGGCGTTCATGGAATGCCGATGGTTCGGGTGCGCTGTTTCGAGCCGGGCCGAGCGCCCGTGACACATGGCATCAGCGCAGGTTGAACATGGCGGCGCAACGCGCGGCCTCGGCCTCGATGTCGGGGGCGTCGAACAAGCCGCTGATCAGGGCGATGCTGTCTGCACCTGCGCTAATGACCGGCCCCGCGTTATCCGCCGTGATGCCGCCGATGGCAACGACAGCGGCACGGTTGGTTTCCTCGGCCTCGTGCAGGGCGATAAGCTGCCGTCCTTCACGGATGTGGTCCAGCGTGGCGCGCACGGCGTCGGGCTTTACCTGCGATGGATAAATAGAGCCGAAAGCGATGTAGTCGACATCGTGGCGCAACGCTTCCGCGGCCATCTCGGGCTGGTTGTAGCACGATGTGCCCAGGATGCGGCCCGCGCCCAGCGCCTTGCGGGCCTGATGCAAAGGGCCGTCGTCGCGCCCCAGGTGTACGCCATCGGCATCCAGGCGCAAGGCGGTTTCAACACTGTCGTTGACAATGAAAACGACACCCAATGTGCGGCAATGTTCGCGCAAGGCGACGGCCTGGGTCCAGCGGGACTTCTCGTCGCCCGTTTTGCGGCGCCACTGCAGCGCCTTCATGCCCCCGCGCGCGGCCTGTTCAACTGCGGTAATCAGGCGCTCGGTGTCGGGCCAGTCGGGGGTGATGCCGTATAGGCCGCGCGGAAATCGCGTCGAACGGGTGTCAGTCATGGCGGAACTCGTGCAGGGAGCGGTCGATAATGCGGTAGCCCATGCCGGGCTGGAATGTGGTCGCAGTAAGCGCGGCGGCCTTCTTTAGCGCAACGTTGATAGCCTGGGGCATGGGCACGCCCCGCGCCAGTTCAAGGGTGGCGGCGCAGACAAGCGGACCGTCGCCGTCACTTAGCCGGCTGGCCGGAGGCTGCCAAAGCCAATTGAAGGTGGCCTGTTCGGGCCCGTGTAGAAGATGGGCATGTTGTCCCGGCCGTAATTTGGCGCCTGTGGTGAGCACCCACTGTGCGCCGAACTGGCGCAGCAACGACGCCGGCGTGCTGTTTTCCGCATGAGGCAGGATGCCGTCCGCCTGCCAGTGCGCCAGTAATTGATGATCGGCCACCACCAGGTCGGTCTGAGGCAGCAGCAGCTCGAACGTCGCGGCAAGAACGTCGTCGGGGTCGCTGTCTTCGAGCGCGTGGGTCTCAAGCGGTACTCCAAGCTGCAACACCAGCGGCAACTGATTGTAGTCGGCGGCGATCTGCGCAAGTACCCGCACCGCGTCAGTGGTGTACAGTGGCCCGGCCTTGATGGCTCGCACGTTCATGTCTTCAAGAAGACATCGAGCCTGGTCGTCAATGAACTCGGGTGTCATGGCGCATATGTCTTCGATATTGGCCGTGTCCTGCACATGTACGGCAGTGACGACGCTTAGCGCATGACCCCCCAGGCCGGCGCAAGTGATCGCGTCTGCAGGAAGATTGCCCGACCCGCTGGGGTCGAACGGGCCGAAGAAGAGAATTAATGGGGGAGCGGGGTGTTGCACGTATCTAAAACACGAATTCTGGGAGGATTGTTCGGAAACCTTGGCTTGGATCAAAGAGAAAGGCTATTGCGTTTAGTACTATTGTCCCCATTCTAATAGAAGCGTCGAGAGTCCGGACCAGAAATTCGCCGTTCTTGCGCTTTCCCATTTTTTGAGAGTAACGGATATGCGTACGTGGATGTGCTTGATATGTGGTTGGATTTACGATGAAGAGGCTGGTGTACCCGAAGAAGGCATCGCCCCCGGCACTCGCTGGGAAGATGTGCCTCCCAACTGGGTTTGTCCCGAATGCGGCGCCCGCAAGGAAGACTTCGAGCTCGTGGAGGTGTAAGCTTATTCAAACGGCGATTGCCGCAGACAGGAGGGTATTTCATGTCAGCCAGCAAAGATTCAGTTTCCGCACCAATCGTCGACCTCTCCAGACAGCTTCTGCTTGCCATGCCCGGCATGGTAAGCGGCAATCTGGCCAACACCGTCATTTACGTCTGTGAGCACACCAGCCAGGGCGCGTTGGGTTTGGTGGTCAACCGTCCCACCGACCTTACCGTGGGCAGCTTGTTACAGCGTATCGACCTCGACCTCTCGCTTGAGATCGGCCCTGTACAAGATACTCCGGTATTTTTTGGTGGTCCGGTGCAGACCGACCGTGGTTTCGTGCTTCATGCGCCGGTCGGCGATTACAGTTCCAGCATCCCCCTGGGGGAACTGGCCCTTACCACCTCGCGTGATGTGCTCCAAGAGGTCGCCGATGGACGCGGCCCCGAGTTCATGCTCGTCACGCTGGGCTATGCGGGTTGGGGTGCGGGCCAGCTCGAAAGCGAGATGGCCCAAAACGCCTGGCTCAACGTCACGGCATCCAACGATATTCTCTTCAGCGTCCCCCCCGAAGAACGCTATGAGGCCGCCCTTGGCGTCCTGGGCATCAGCTCGGCCATGCTGGCGGGCGATGCCGGCCATGCCTGAGGAAACCCTGCTGGCCTTTGATTACGGCCTCAAAAAGATTGGTGTCGCCCTGGGCAACACACTGACCCGGCAGGCGCGGCCCTTGCGCATTCTCACTCCGGTTACGCGCAAGCAGCGATTCGAGGCAATTGCCGAATTGTTCGATGAATGGCAGCCTGATCGTGTCGTGGTCGGGCTGCCTCTGATGCCCGACGGCGGCGAACAGTATCATTCCCTGCGATGTCGCCGCTTCGCCAACCAGCTTCATGGGCGGTTCGGGGTCGCCACCGAGCTGGTTGATGAGCGCGGCACCAGCGTAGAAGCCCAACTGGCGCTGGGCAGCAATGAAGACGACGACGCCATGGCGGCAGCCATCATTCTGCAGCGCTACCTTGATGCGCTGCCGGCCTGAAGCGCCGTGCAAAAGGGCATATCATTACGTCCTGGCAATGTCCAACACCATTTCCTAGCATGTCGTATGAGAGTCCCATTTTGAGTTTTCTGCTTGTCTTGCTGAGGCTGCCCCTTATCCTGGTGTGGCTGGTATCGAGTCTGTTATCAGTGTGCACCATTTACCCCATCGTTACGCCCACGGCTCGCGGCCACATGAACAAAGCTTGGTCGCGCGCGCTGGTATGGCTATGCGGAGTCAGAATCGACATCTTAGGACAGCCTCGCATGAAAGGCGCCGAGCTTTGGGTATCCAATCATGTCTCGTGGATAGACATCTTCATTCTCGCCGGCGTGCGCAGTGTCTTTTTCGTCGCCAAAAGCGAGATACGAAGCTGGCCCGTCGTGGGGTGGCTGGTCGCCAAGGTCGGTACAGTCTTCCTGCAACGAGGGCAAAGGCAGTCCATACGCAAGGTGGGAGAAGAAATGCAGCAGCGCTTTGGCCGGGGCGAAGTCATAGGCCTATTTGCCGAGGGCACGACTTCCACAGGTTTTGATGTGCTGCCCTTTCATGGAAGCCTGTTTGACCCGGCAATACGTGCGGGTGTCGATATACAGCCGGTGGCTCTACGCTTCATGCATCACGGCCGCCGTAGCGACTTCGCGGCTTTCGTGGGCGAAGAAACGCTGGTGGCCAATCTGTGGACATTGTTGCGCGCGACAGGGGTTTCCGTTGAAGTGGAATTCCTGCCCGTGATCAGCCCGCAGCAATGCCAGGAGTGGGGCCGAAACCAAGTTGCCCGCCATGCCGAGCAACTGATCGGCCAAGCGGTACGGTTGGCGCCTGCATGCCTGGTTGACGCCCCCGAATCCCGCGAGCGGGAATCGGCCTGATGTCTGAAAGCCGGGATTGATCAATCGCCCGCCAGGTGCGCGGCGCAATCAATCTGGACGACTTTACGGTCTGCAAGCCGTACTGCCGTCAATTGGCGTCCCCACACGCAGCCCGTGTCCAGACATATGACGTCAGGCCTAAGCAGCAGGCCCAGGGCCGACCAATGGCCGAACACGACGGTGGCTTCGCCCAGGGTGCGGCGGTCTGGCGCGTCGTACCAGGGCAGAAGCCCCGCAATCTGGTCGGAACGGGTCGGCGCCAACTTGTGGCGGAATTCCATGCGGCCCTGTGCGTCGCACATGCGTATCCGGGTGAGGGCATTAATGACGATGCGCTGGCGCTCATCGTCGGTCAGGTCGTTTCGCCATAGCGAAGGCTCGTTGCCGTACATGGTCTGGAGCCGCTGGACCCAGTCGGGGGCACGCAAATTCTTTTGTACTTCGGCGGCAAGCGCCAGGGTGTCGGCGACGCTCCATTGCGGCAAAACGCCCGCATGAACAAGCAAGTGCTGGTGTTCGTAGTGTGCCAACGGCCGGTGGCGGAGCCAATCGAGCAGTTCGCCCGCGTCGGGCGCCGCCAGTATTTCGTCGTAGGTGTCCGATTTTCCTGGTTTGCGCAACCCTGCCGCGATTCCCAGTAAATGTAAATCGTGGTTGCCCAATACCGTTACGGCACTGTCGCCCATGGCGATAACCTTGCGCAAGGTTCCCAATGAGTCGGGTCCGCGGTTGATCAGGTCGCCGGCAAACCAAAAGCGCGGTTGTTCCGAGGCTGCGATTTCAGGGTGTTCGAGAAGGGCGTCGAGCGAGCGGCAACAGCCTTGCAAGTCGCCCACCATCCAGATGTCGCGTGGGGTCATGTGTGAGCCGTGCTCCATGGCCAGCGAGCCAGCGCGAACCGTCGCACGTTATGTTGATTTTCCATGAGGATCAGACTGCCGAATGCAAGGAGCAGCGCTGCCAGGTTCGGCACCAAGGCGGTGACCCACGGTTGCCATCGACCCAGCATTCCCACGTTCAAAGCCAGCTGGTTGACCATGAAGAAGCCAACGCCCAGCAAGATGCCGATAAACACCTTGCCGCCGACGCCGCCGCGCCGGGTCTGCATGAAGCCGATCGGCGCAGCGATGGTAATCATCACCAGCAAGGTGAATGGATAGGCGATCTTGCGCCACAGCGCCACGATCTGTCGTTCGGTTTGCAGACTGTTGTTCTTGAGATAGTCGATATAGTCCAACAGCACCGAGATGGACATCCGTTCGGGGGTAAGAATACGTGCGATCAGGCGTTCGGATGTCAACGTGGTGGGCAGCTCACGCTTTTGGACATGCTGCATGCGGGTAAGAGGCGTGGAGGGCGCCTGTGCATCGGCCAGCGCCATCAGGGCATTGTCGTCTATATGGGTCTCGCTGACGTCGGTCAGCACCAGTTGTCCGTCATCGAAGTAGCCTTCCGCGGCTCGGGAAAGCGTCGCCAGTTCCTGGTCCTTGCGGAACTCGTAAACCGTGACGCCGCTGACGCCCCCGTTGGCCTTGAGCTCGGCGATGTTGATGATGCGATTGCCCCCCGAGGAGCCTTCTTCCTTGAACCAATAGCCGCTGTTCAGCCGGCCTCCGCCGGCGCGCCCCAGTAGTGAGAGGCTGGCTTCGCTGTTCTTGATTTCGGCTGCCGGCGTCACCACCTCGGAAAGAACGAAGGCCCCGATCATCCAGGGCACGGTGATGATCCAGAGCATGGCCAGCAACTTGATGCCGCTAACCCCCGATACACGCAATATGACCAGTTCATTGCGTTGCGCCAAGCTGGCCAGCGCCAGGATGGCGCCGATCAGCAGCCCGATTGGCAGCAGTTCGTACAGGCGGGTGGGAAGCTGCAGGGCCTGCAGGTAGAAAAGGTTCAGCAAGGTGAACTTGGAGCCGACGTTGTCGAGCTCTTCGATCAGTGCGAAAAAGGTGAACAAGCCCACCAGCGCCAACAGCACGACGGCGCAAGAGCGATAGATTTCGCGGGCGAGATAACGACGGGCGGTACGCATGGCGGTTATTGAAGGATGATGAAAAAGCGCACCCGCCCAGAGGCGGATACAGAGAAGCTTAACAAATAGACGGGGGCTCTAGTCACGAAAAATTGGCCGTCGATGCAAAGGATGTGGTTCAGGGTAGCTGGATCAGGCCCATGCGCGCCCGGATGGTGGCGGCGCGCGAGCGCAAATACGAGGTGGCGCCCCGTTCATCGTAATAGGCGGGGTTGGGCAGCATGGCCGCCAGCCTGGCCGCCTGGGCGCTGCTCAGTTGGTTGGCGGTGCCGCGATAGTAATGCGCCGCGGCGGCCTCGGCCCCAAAAACGTCTACACCCCACTGCGCCAGGTTCAGGTAAAGCTCCAGGATACGTTCTTTGCTCATGACGGATTCGATCATATAGGTCAGCATCAACTCTTGTCCTTTGCGCCAATACGAACGCGAGCTGGACAGGAACAGGTTTTTGGCAAGCTGCTGTGTAATGGTCGACCCCCCGCGCATGCGGCCTCCGCCTGCTTCGGCCTGATCCCTGTTGTATTCCCATGCTTTTCGTATGGCCTGCCATTCGACGCCCGCGTGCGTGAAGAAATTGGCATCTTCGGACGCCACCACGGCGCGCTTGAGGTTGTTGCTGATGCGGTCGTAGGGCGCCCATTCATAGTGGATGACGGCATTGGGGTTTTCACGCCGCAATTCGGCACGCGTGGCTTTCATGAAGGCGCTGCTGCCGGGATCATGAAAGCAAAGCCAGACCACCATGACGAAAAGCCCAAACTGATACAGCAGGAAGGCGAACAAGGCCAGCAGCAATGCGGTCGCCGCCACCTTGAACTTGGATATACGCCTTCGCGCCATGCCGTCAGCTTCCTTTCATGCCGGCACGCAGCGCTGCCAGCACGGGTGCCGGATCGGGCCGCACGCCGTTCCAAATGAAGAAGGCTTCGGCAGCCTGTTCCACCAGCATTCCCAAGCCGTCGGCGATAAGGCCTGCGCCTCTGGCGCTGGCCTGCGCCATGAACGGCGTGGGTTGTGGGCCATACATCATGTCGTACGCCAGCGCCTCGGCAGCATAAGCAGCGCCAATCAGCTCGGGCGTCTGGCCCGCCAGACTGCTTGAGGTGGCATTGATGACAATGTCCCATTCCCCGTGAGCCCGGGTCAGTCCGCCCGCTGAAAGTCTTCCTTCATATTGCGGAAGCTGTCCGAGCGCGTGGCTCTTAAGGCTGTGTGCGCGGTCCGCGCTTCGGTTGACGATGCGAAGAGATGCGCAGCCGGCCTTCAACAAGGGGAACAGGGCGCCCTTCGCCGCGCCGCCGGCCCCGACCAGCAATACGCGCTTGTTTTCGATAGAGACGCCCTGCCGGGCAATATCGGCCAGCAGGCCCACCCCATCGGTGTTGCAGCCACGTAGTTTTCCATCTTCCATCCACAATGTGTTGACGGCGCCCGCCAGCCTTGCGCGCTCGGAAAGACCATTGCCGCATAAAGCGTAAGCCTCTTCTTTGAATGGGACGGTGACATTCAGGCCTCGGCCGCCATTTTTGAAGAAATCGCCCACGCAGTGGACGAAGCCGTCCAGCGGGCTTTCCAGCAGGCCGTATTGCAATGTGACGCCGGTCTGGCGGCCGAATTGTTCGTGAATGGCCGGCGAGCGGCTGTGCTTGACCGGGTTGCCGACTACGGCGAAATGCCGCAAGGGGGCGCTATCGTTCATGGGTTCTCGGTAGACAGACGGTTATGAGTAAAGTGCCAGGTGCGGGTGATGGCCAGCACATCGGTCTGGCTTGCCACAGCCTCGGGCAGCGGAGCAAAGGGCGCGGCCAGCTGGACAATGCGCTGGGCGGCCAGGTTCAGTACGGCGTGTTCAGAGGGTTGGTCGATTTCGATGCGAAGCAAGTCGCCGTTGCTTTTTATGTAGGCCGTCAACCGAAGTTTGCCATAGACCTTTCCGCGCGCTTCGGCCGGGTAGTGCTCGGTGCCGACTATTTCAATCTGCTGGCGCCAGGCTTCGACGTATTGGGCATAGTCGGCTTCCTGTGCAGCCGGGCCCACGAATTGTTGGCGGGGCTGGGCGTTGTAGCGTTCTATCCTTTCCTTTAGCGCGCTGATGCGGGCATTAAGCACCAGGCTTTCCTGAATCAGCGCGTCTTCGCCTGCGATGTCCGACTGTTGCAGCAGGTCTGGCCTGTCACGGGCCTCGGGCACGATCTGCATGGCTTGCAGCTGTGCGTACAGCCGCTCTTGCTCTGATTCAAGTTGGGCCTGACGCTTGCGCAAGGCTTCCAGCACCACCTGGTCGGGGGAGTCGGCCGCTGTGCGAGGCAAGGGCGAGGCTGCGACGGTGTCGCCGCCGTCCCCTCCTGCGTTGATCTGTTGCTGGGCGATAACCTGCGCCTGAGCCGGCGCTGTCTCGGTGCGTGCATTGACCAGTGTGACTTCGAGCCGGCTGTCGGAGTGAACGGGCGCCGGTACGGAAGCCTGGAAACGCAGCGCGAGCAAGGCGGCGTGAGCGCAGATGGAAATTGCCAGGGCCAGAGGCAGGTAGCCGCTACGGCCTTGCGGCCGCGAGATCAGCGTCCAGATCAGCAAAGGGCCGGTAGCGGTTTTCATGGGTGGTCAGGGGCCGGCTGTATCTATGTAGCGGCACTGCAGTTCGACAGCCAGCTCGTCGCAGCCCATGATTTCCAGTTCTACAGCCTGGCCGCGCTCGAATTCGGGCAAGGCCGGCACGCGTGTGACCAGCGGGATGGCGTCGAGGCGAACGAGATCATCGCGCAAGACCTGGCCCCGGACCTGCTTGACGCCATGCTGCTGCAACCAGCGCAGACACCAGTAGCGCTCCATATTGTTCTGGAAGTCGTTCCAGACGGAGTATTGCGAATCGAATGCGCCGATGATGGCAAACAGATCAGCCTCCTTGGGTTTGAAGGGCGCCACGAGGCGGGCGGAAACCCCGTGCTCGGCTGCCGCCAAGATTTGCCCCTGGTTGACCAGGTCGACGTAGCGGCGCAAGGGGGAAGTTGACCAGATGTATTGCGGAACCCCGATGGTTTCGTGCGGCAACGATTGCGTTGACATGCGAACGCGCCCCGCTTGCTGCGAACGGTAGATGCCCGGCACTCCGTGCTGCGCCAGTAACCCGCCCCACAAATTATTCGCCAGAATCATGTATTCGGCAACCAGGCGATCCAGCGGCGCATCGCGGCGTCGCGGCAGGATGTGCACGGTGCTGTTCGGGTCGTCGGGGGGGCCGTCAAGGCGAAAGGAATATTCGACACGAGAGTTGTTTTCCGTCTTGCCCCGAATGGCGTCGCGCTGCGCGCTCAGCGCCTTGGCCAGGCGCCACAGCGGCCGCAGCCAATGGCCGTATGGCAATTCAGCGTGCGGATCGTCCAGCGCCGCTTCCGTGACCAGGTCGTCAAGCGTGTGCACGCGCAGGTTCTCACGCACGTGCACCATTTCCACCCGGGTTTCAGACTCCAGGATTTCACCGCTGTTTAGATCGGCCTTGACATACAGGGACAGCGCCGGGCGGGGGCCGTCAGCGTTCAGCGAGAAGCGCTCAATCAGTGCATTGGGCAACATCGGTATTTTTTCGCCGGGCACGTATACCGTCGACATCCGGGCTCGAGCTATCTCGTCCAGTGCGTTGCCCCGGGTGATGGCCAGGGCCGGCGCTGCAATGTGCACGCCGACGCGTACGATGTCTTCCGAAATCGTTTGGATGGACAGCGCGTCGTCCACTTCGATGGTCGATGCATCGTCCACAGAATAGGCTTCGACGTCGGCAACAGGAAAATTCCAGTCATCCGAGGGCGGTTCAAAGGCTGGAAAACCTGTTCCCTTTGGGAAGTTTTGCGACAGGAAGCGGTGCCGGTGCAAAGCAAGCGCATGTGGCCAGGCGCCCAAGCGCAGAAGCAGCTCTTCGGGGGTGGAGCCGGTTTGTGAACAAGCAGCTTCGAACGCCTTCCATTCCAAGGTGTTCTTGTCCGGACGGGTAAGCAGGGACTTGGCCACTTGGGCGATGGCGTCCGGTAATTGGCCGGCCACCATCTGGTCGGTCCATTGTTGTTGCTGTTCGGCCTGAACACGCTTTTTCTCTATGGCGGCCAGAGCAGCCTGGAGAATGTCGGGTGGCGCAGGACGGTAACGGCCCTTGCCGCGCCGATGGAAATAAGCGGGGGCGCTGTTCAGGGCGAATATCAACGCCGCCTTTTCCACCGCGTCCGGCGCATGGCCAAAATATTCCTGGGCGAAGTCGTCGGCGTCGAGCTCTTCCTGCGGCGCGCATTCCCACAGGAAACCAATGTCCAGCGCCTGCGCCTGGGCTTCGGCCTGCTCGAATAGGGCTGCGGGTTCGGGCTGTTCAAACGAGAACAGCACATTGGCTTTTTTAATCTTGCTTCGCCTGCCTGTGGCGGCTTCCACCTGAAGCGTGGAGTCGCTTTCGGAGAAGATTCTTCCGGCCTTGAAGTTTCCGCTGTCTTCGTAGAGAACGTACATAAATCGATTGATAGGGTGGGGGGACACCGAGGTAATTGTAATAAGAAGGCGTGACGGGAACTCGAAACGCGGCGGAAAAACAGAACTACGCGGGCGGGGCTATACGGACAAAGTCATTCGGTTGAACCTTGTGCTTCGGTTTGGCGATGGTCCGGGTCCAATACAAAGCTCAGTACTTCGGGAAGCCATTGCTCGAAGTCCGATATGCCATGGTCGCTGCCCTGGATAATTCGGCCATGGCTACCCGCATACCACTGGGCCATTTCGCGCCAGTCAAGCACTTCGTCCCCCGTGGCGGCCAGCAGGAAATAGCGGGCCGGATCGCGAGGGCGCTCGATCGCCATTTGTGCCAGCTCTTCGACGTGTTCGGGCAAGAAGGTGAAAGGTTCGTCGCTATGGTACTGGGTGTGCTCGCCGACCTGGGACGCCAGATCGCGCGCAGCGTGAACAACGGGGTTCAGGACAACTGCCCGGCAGCGGTATTTTTCGGCCAGGCAGCTTGCATAATAGCCGCCCAGCGACGAGCCGATCACGGTCAAGGCTTGGCTTGGGTCCGCCCCGCCGTGCCGTTCGACCAGGGCTTGGGCTAAAGCGACTGCTTGTGCAGGGCTGGCCGGCAACTGGGGGCAGAACCACTGGTCTTTCCGGCCTCGCTCGCTTAAAGCCGAAGCCAGCATGCGGGCCTTGGTCGAGTCGGGTGAAGAGCGAAACCCATGCAGATATAGAATCATCATGTCGCTCCGGGCGAGCCGGCCAGGCGGTCGAGGATTTTTTGATGTACGCCGCCAAAGCCGCCGTTGCTCATCACCAGGATCGAATCCCCTGGCCGGGCCCGGTCGGCGATTGCAGCCACCATGGTCTCCAGGTCGGAATGCGCGAAGGCGCGCTCGCCCAGCGGCGCCAGCACCTGGGCGGGATCCCAGCCCAGGGCGTGCTTGCCCTGGGTTTCGCCATAGCAAAACACCAGGTCGGCCTGGTCCAATGCTTCGGGCAGGCGTGCCGCCATCGCGCCCAGCTTCATGGTGTTCGAGCGAGGTTCGAGCACGGCAAGTATGCGGGCCTTGCGCACCTGGCGCCGCAACCCGTCCACTGTTGTGGCAATGGCGGTGGGGTGGTGTGCAAAGTCATCATAGACGGCGATGTCGCGAATGGTGCCGCGCAGCTCCATGCGGCGCTTGATACCGTTAAAAGACGACAGCGCGCGGACACCGGCCTCGGCCGTCACTCCCGCTTGTTCCGCCGCGGCCAGCGCGGCCAGCGCGTTCAAGCGGTTGTGGGCGCCACCCAGATCCCACTGCACCGTGCCTGCGTCGCGGCCATCCACCTGCGCCACGAAATGCGTGGGATGCTCGCCTGCGTCGCGGGCGCTCCAGCGGCCTCCCGGCCCGAAGGTTTGCACAGGCGTCCAGCAGCCTTGTTGCAGCACTGCATCCAAGGCTTCGTCATGCTGTGGCCGTATGATGGCCCCGGTGGACGGGATGGTACGAACCAAATGATGGAATTGAGTCTGGATGGCAGCCAGATCAGGGAAGATGTCGGCGTGATCGTATTCCAGGTTATTGAAAATTGCGGTGCGCGGCCGATAGTGCACAAACTTCGAGCGCTTGTCGAAGAATGCAGTGTCGTATTCGTCGGCCTCGATGACGAAGAACGTTTTGTCAGGGCTGTAACGGGCAGAGACGCCGAGGCCTGGCGCGATGCCGCCGATCAGGAAGTTGGGCTCGAGGCCTTCCTCGAGCATGATCCAGGCCAGCATCGAACTGGTGCTGGTCTTGCCATGGGTGCCAGCCACGGCCAGTACGTGCTGGCCCCCCAGCACAGTTTCGCCGAGCCACTGCGGGCCCGAGGTGTAAGGCAGGCCCTGGTCGAGAATGGCCTCCATCAGCGGGTTGCCCCTGCTGACCACGTTGCCGATGACGTACAAATCGGGGCGCAGGGCAGTTTGGTCGGCCGAGAATCCCTCGATCAGCTCGATCCCCTGCTCTTGGAGCTGGGTGCTCATGGGCGGGTATACGCCGGCGTCGCATCCGGTCACGGTATGGCCGGCTGCCCGGGCGATCAGCGCCAGGCCGCCCATAAACGTGCCGCAGATTCCCAATATGTGTAGATGCATGGTGTTCCTCCAGGCGG
Organism: Pusillimonas sp.; assembly: GCF_044464525.1. NCBI lineage: Bacteria > Pseudomonadati > Pseudomonadota > Betaproteobacteria > Burkholderiales > Alcaligenaceae > Pusillimonas > Pusillimonas sp. Next base: position 129,915 of record NZ_JBIQLE010000003.1, on the reverse strand, counting down.
TATTGTAGTGATTCCGGCGCCGGGAAATCTTCCCGCAAGGCATCGCGCCGTCCAGGCGCCTGAATTATTCAGAGCTTCCCGGGCCGGCTGCGATGCTAAAATCGTTAATCATGATGAAAAAATCCACTTTTCTGGCAGCGCCATGAATCGGCGCGCCTTTCTTCTGCGTGCCGGCTCTCTTGCCGGCGCGGGTTTCGCCCTTGCGCTTCCGCTGCCCGCATTGGCGGCCGACTCCCTTTTTTCCGAAAAGCTTCCCGACGTCGACGGCGTCGAACAGCCGCTCAGGCAGTGGCTTGGCAAACCGGTAGTGGTTAACTTCTGGGCCACTTGGTGCCCGCCTTGCGTTAATGAGATGCCCGATCTCGAAGAGCTGCACCAGAAGTATCCCGATGTGCATTTTTTGGGGCTAGCGGTGGATACCGCGGTCAATGTGCGCAAATTCAACGAAAAGGTGCAGGTAAGCTATCCCCTGCTCATGATCGGTCATGGCGGAATAGAGCGAATGCGTGCCATGGGCAACCGTGCCGGAGGGTTGCCGTTTACTGTTGTCTACGACGCCCGCGGGCAGGCTTCCGAAACTATATTGGGCCAGGTGAAACCCGCCGAACTAGAAAAAATCATCCAGGGTCTATAGGCGTAGAACGCAGCAAAAACAATGGATTTCATGGACAAACACACCCTTTTGGCGTAAAAAGACGTTCTGACTCTTGAACAAAATCAACATGGCCCGAAACATTCTTGTCTTGCACGGCCCCAACCTGAATCTGCTCGGCACGCGTGAACCCCAGATCTATGGTCGTCAGACACTGGCCGAAATCGACGCCCGCCTTCAGCAAGTGGCGGCTGACAACGGAGCGCACTGCTCGACCTTTCAAAGCAACCACGAAGGCCGGCTTGTCGATCGCATCCAGGCTTCGGCCGGCGATGGCACCGATTTCATCATCATCAATGCCGCAGCCTACACTCATACCAGCGTGGCGCTGCGCGACGCTTTGGCGGCGGTTTCGATACCGTTCATCGAAGTGCACCTGTCCAATGTTTACAAACGAGAGCCGTTTCGCCATCACTCCTATCTGTCCGATTTGGCCTTGGGGGTAGTTGCAGGCCTTGGCTCTTTTGGCTACGAAGCCGCCTTGCACCACGCTATGGCCGGTTAAGCTCCGCATATCGTTTTTGTTTTTATCAATATTTCTTTCGCCGCAGGCCAGTGCAGGCTATGGTGAAATGACATGGAAAAGTCTGTATGGACCTCAGAAAACTCAAAACCCTGATCGACCTGGTTGCTGAATCCGGCATTGCCGAACTCGAAATTACCGAAGGCGATGGCAAAGTGCGCATCGTCAAGTCGGTGCCGCCGCCTCCGCCGCAGCCCATGGTCTATGCGCCCGAGCCGGCGGCAGCTCCCGCGCCGGCACCCGCCGCGGCAGCCGCACCCGCAGCGCCGGCCGCTCCCCAGGGACACATCGTCAAAGCACCCATGGTGGGTACCTTTTACCGGGCCCCTAACCCGGGCGCTTCGCCTTTCGTCGAGGTCGGCCAATCGGTCAAAGACGGCGAGCCCTTGTGCATCATTGAAGCCATGAAGCTGCTCAACGAAATCGAAGCCGACAAGGCGGGCGTCATCAAAGAAATCCTGGTTGAGAACGGCGAGCCCGTCGAATACGGCCAACCCCTGTTTGTCATCGGCTGAACGATCCATGTTTGAAAAAATCCTCATCGCGAACCGGGGCGAGATCGCCCTGCGCATTCAGCGGGCCTGCCGCGAACTTGGCATCAAGACCGTCGTGGTCTACTCCGAAGCCGATCGCAATGCCAAGTATGTGCGCTTGGCCGACGAGGCGGTATGCATCGGACCAGCGTCCGCACGCGACAGCTATCTGAACATGCCCGCATTAATTTCGGCTGCCGAAGTCACCGACGCCGAGGCCATTCATCCCGGCTACGGCTTTCTGGCGGAAAACGCCGATTTTGCCGACCGCGTCGAGAAAAGCGGTTTTGTCTTCATCGGCCCGCGTCCTGACACCATCCGCATGATGGGAGACAAGGTCAGCGCCAAACAAACCATGATTGAGGCCGGCGTGCCGGTCGTGCCCGGTTCCCCCGGCGCCTTGCCCGACGATGCCGAAGAAATCAAACGTATCGCCGGCGACATTGGCTATCCGGTCATCGTCAAGGCGGCCGGCGGGGGCGGCGGACGCGGCATGCGCGTGGTCTACACCGAGGCTGCGCTGCTTAACGCCGTTTCGATGACTCGAAACGAGGCCGGCGCCGCGTTCGGCAACCCCGAAGTCTATATGGAGAAATTCCTCGAGAACCCGCGCCATATCGAAATACAGGTGCTGGCCGACGGTGGACGCAACGCCGTGTGGCTTGGCGAGCGCGATTGTTCAATGCAGCGCCGTCACCAAAAGGTTATCGAAGAAGCTCCTGCGCCGGGCATTGCACGCCGCCTCATCGAACGCATCGGCGAACGCTGCGCGGACGCCTGCCGCAAGATGGGTTATCGCGGGGCGGGCACGTTTGAATTCCTGTACGAAGATGGCGAGTTCTTCTTCATCGAGATGAACACCCGCATCCAGGTCGAGCATACCGTCACCGAAATGGTCACGGGCATTGACCTGGTCGTTCAACAGATTTTAATTGCCGCCGGCGAAAAATTCACCTTGCGCCAGCGAGACGTACAGTTTCGCGGCCACGCCATCGAGTGCCGCATCAACGCCGAAGACCCTTTCAAGTTCACGCCCAGCCCCGGCAAGATCACCAACTGGCACACGCCGGGCGGCCCGGGCGTACGCATGGATTCGCACGTGTTCAGCGGCTACACCGTGCCTTCCCACTACGACTCAATGATCGCCAAGCTGATTACCTACGGCGACACGCGCACGCAGGCAATTGCGCGCATGAGCATCGCCTTGTCCGAGATGGTGGTCGAAGGTATTCAGACCAATATTCCCCTACATATCGAACTAATGCATGATGCGCGTTTCATTGAAGGTGGTACAAGTATTCATTACCTTGAGCACAAGCTGTCACAGCGCTCATAGCCACAGAAGACAGGTGTGTTGCCATAAACTCCACAATGCACCAGGTCTTTCCAGGAAATAATCATGCGTGAACTCGTCTTGCACTGCCGGGAAGCCGAAGCAGAAGCCCTGTCAGACGCACTGCTTGAGGCGGGAGTGCTTTCCGTTTCGGTCGAAGACGCAGACAGCGACACCGAGGCGGAACAGCCTTTGTTCGGCGAACCGGGCTCCGAGCCTGAAGTCCATGCCTGGCGGCGCAATCGCATCGTGGCGTTGCTGCCCGACGGCGTCGATCCCGAGCAGGTGCTCGAGCAGGCCGGCGCAGCGAGCGGATACGATTTTATCGCCAGTGCCTGGAGCACCCGTGATGTGCCGGATGCCGATTGGGTCAAGCTGACTCAAGCGCAGTTCCGTCCTATCCAGGTTGGCGAACGGCTCTGGATCGTTCCCAGCTGGCACCGCGACGATCCCGCCGTGGCCCAGGCTGCAAAGCCGGGCTTGGCGGAGGCGATCCATATTGAGCTCGATCCGGGTTTGGCTTTCGGCACGGGCAGCCATCCCACCACCCATTTGTGCCTCGAATGGCTGGAAGCCAATCTGAAAAAGGATCAATCGGTGCTCGACTATGGCTGCGGATCGGGTATTTTGGCTATTGCCGCAAAGTTGCTGGGCGCGGGCCCCACGATTGGGGTCGATATCGATGAACAGGCCGTAAAGGCCACAGAGTACAATGCCCAGGTCAATCACAGCGACTTGCGTGCCATGTTGCCCGACGCTTTGCCCGGCGGCCAGTTCCAGGTCGTGGTGGCCAATATTCTGTCCAACCCGCTTAAAGTACTGGCGCCCATGTTGGCCAATCGGGTCGCCCCCGGAGGCAGCCTCGTGCTGTCGGGTGTGCTCGAACGCCAGGCCGACGAGGTTGCCGGCGCTTATGCGTCATGGCTCGACATGAGCGTGTGGCGTGCGCGCGAAGGTTGGGTGTGCCTGAGCGGGCGGCGCGCCTGACGAAGGCCTTCTGGTAACTGCTTATGGATTTAACCACTCGCTGCCCTGAATGCAGCATCGAGTTTCCGGTCAGCCTGCAGCAACTGCAACTGCGCAAAGGTTATGTCCGTTGCGCAAACTGCGCCCATATCTTCGATGCCTACGAAGCTGTCGTACCTTCGGCTGGTGCTGAGCCCTCCGTTTCTCGGGCTGCGACCCCGACGGTTTCGGCGCCGGCCGAGCCCAGGCTGTCTTCAGCCGAGCCGGAGTTTTCCGCGGCTCAATCTCACATTTTTTCGGACGGGCCTCATTTTGTTGTCTCCGCCACGAAGGCCCAGCCGGCTTCTTCGCGAGCCGAGCCGGGTGTGTCCATTCGCGTACGAGGCACGGCAAGCGAGCCCGGCACATTCACTGCGCGCGACTCCGGGCCGGGCTTGAGCGAGCCAGACCCTCATACATTGCCGGACAGGGGCCGCAGCCTCAACGACACGAGGCACACCGTGGGTGAGCCCGGCATGCCGCGCGAGACAAAGGCATATTCGAATGAGGACGCCGGGCTATATGTCGAGCCACGCCAAGGTCGAGAAGCGGGACCAGAGTTCATTCATGACGATGAGCGTCCAGGTCTTGGCTTGGGCGGCGTGTTCTGGAGCATTCTGGTGCTGCTCGGAGTGGCGGCGGCGCTGCTGCAGGCGGCATATATTTACCGCGTCCAGCTGGCCAGCGAGTTTCCTCGTTTGCGGCCGGCGCTCGAATACTACTGCGAACCCCTGGGCTGCACGGTGGACTATCCGCGCCGCATTGCCCAGATTGCCATCATGGATTCGTCTTTGCAGGCCGTACGCGACAGCGAAAACGCGAACGAAGACGACAGCCGAATGATGCTTAACGTCGTGCTGCGAAATAACTACGAGAGGCCGCAGCAGTGGCCGACGCTATCGGTCGAACTGGTTGATTTCTCTGGCACAGTCGCCGTAAGGCGGTTGCTTGCGCCATCCGACTACCTGCCCGAGCTGTCTCAGGAGCGGCCATTTCCGGCCAGAAGCGAGGTTCGGGTATCTGTGCCCCTGACGGCCAGCGGCGTGCAGGTCAATGGTTATCAACTTGATAGATTCTTTCCGTAAGGATGGTAATGTCCAACAAAATTCTGGTTTGCGGCTCTGTGGCTTTCGACACCATTACGGTATTCGAAGGGCATTTCAAGGATCACATTCTTCCCGGCAATATTCAGTCGCTTAGCGTCTCTTTTTTCGTGCCTTCGATGCGCAAGGAGTATGGCGGGTGCGCGGGCAATATCGCCTACAACCTTCGTCTGCTGGGCGCCGATGTGGCGCCGGTCGGAACGGTGGGCGTCGATGCCGGCGATTATCTCGAATACATGCAACGCCTGGGCATTGATACCTCGCTGGTGCGGGTGCTGCCCGACATGTTCACCCCGCAGTGCTTTATCACGACAGACCTCGACAGCAACCAGATCGCTTCTTTTCACCCCGGCGCGATGTCCCGCTCGTTCGAGAACGATCTTAGCGGCACGCAGGCCGCGTGGGCTATTGTGGCGCCCGATTCGAAGGAAGGCATGTTCGCCAATGCTGAGCGCCTGAAGGCTCAGGGCACGCCCTTCATATTCGATCTGGGGCAAGCCATGCCCCTGTTCGACGGCGATAATCTGCAGCGCATGCTCGAGATGGCGCAAATGCTTACTGCCAACGATTACGAAGCCAGTGTCATTGAGCAGCGCATGGGGCGCAGCATTATGGAAATTTCCGAAGGCCTGCGCGCCGCGGTAGTGACGCGTGGGGCCGAAGGCGCGACGCTGTACGCCGGCGGAACCGCCACCCACATCGAGCCCATCAAGGCTGAGGAGGTCGTCGACCCGACCGGTTGCGGTGATGCGCACCGGGCGGGATTGCTTTACGGCTTGGTTAACGATTGGTCACTGGTTGATGCCTGTCGCTTGGCGAATGTTATGGGCGCTATTAAAATCTCTTCCAAGGGACCACAAAACCATCAACCCGCTCGCACCGAAATCGGTGCCATGCTGAAACAACATTATGGCGTCGCCCTGCCTTGAGCCAAAGGCTGTGCGCAGCAAGGAGTCTTACATGAGTTCATCATCTGCAATGCGTTCCGGCCCAGCGTCCATGCGCCCTGCGTATCGTCGCCTTCTGGCCGTTACGGTTGTTGCCGCTTCGCTGGCCGTTGTGGCCGGTTGCGCAAACCGCTCGGCTTCCAGTTCGGTATACACCTACGGTCAAGCGCAACAGGAACAGATCGTACGCACCGGCACGGTGGTGTCCGTGCGCGCCATCACCATTCAAGACGAAAAGTCCAGCGGCGCCGGCATGATCGCCGGCGGTGCGCTGGGCGGCGTGGCCGGTAACGCAATCGGCGGCGGTTCAGGGCGGGCATTGACCACGGTCGGCGGCGCCATCTTGGGCGGCCTGTTGGGCAATACGGTCGAAAGCCAGGTGGGCAAGAAGCAAGGCCTCGAAGTTACCGTTCAACTCGATAACGGCGAGACGCGAGTGGTGGCCCAAGAGGCCGATGTCGCACTTTCGTCTGGTCAGCGTGTGCGCATGATAAGCGGAGGAGGGCCGACTCGAGTCGTGCCCATGTAAAGCCGTCTGTGCGCAAGCCGCCGTAACTGCGCGCCCATATAGCCGGGCATGGTTGCCCGGCAGGCACACGCCCTGTTAACGGCTTGCTATTCTGAACCGCACCCCAAAAGTTGGACGCTTGTTCAACCTTTGGGGCTTTTTTTGTGCGGGCCGGCCCGGCGGCGCATGAAGCTGCACGGGTTGCGCGTGCGCCGCTGTAATCGGCCTTTATATCTTATAGGGCGGCCGATCTGTTTAATGTGGCCAACCTAGACGGCAAGCGCTGCGAAAGCGAAGCGCTGCACGACCATCATGGCGATTTGCGCAAGCACCAGCAGCACCAGCGGTGATAGATCGAGGCCGCCCAGGTTGGGCATGATGCGGCGTATGGGGTCAAGTAGCGGAGCTGTAAGCGTATGCAGCACCGGCATGATGGGCGCCATTGGGTTGACCCATGACAACACCGCCTGGATCAGTGTCATCCATACGACAAGATTCAGTGTCCATTTCAGGACGGTTAGCAGGCTGGCGAGCACGGCCGGAAGCAGCGACTGAACCATGGGTAGCTGGCCTGTCAGGACTATCCATGTGGCCAGCAGATACACCAGCGCGGTCAGCCAGCAGGCCAGCAAGCTGGGCAGGTCTACCTTTGCGCGCGGCGCAATCAGCTTGCGCATTGGCTGTACCAGCCAATCGGTCAGGCGGATGATGGCCTGCGAATACGGATTGAACGGATGAAGCCGTATCGCATAGGCCCAGGCACGCAATATCAAGGCAATGCCGAACAGCAAGAAAACAATGTCAAAGACGAATCCGAGTATGCCGCTGATCATGGTTTCATGATTTAAATAAGTTGCAAAACGCTATTGTCGCATGACTGCAGTTTCGGCTGGATAGAAAAACTGCCCGGCGTGCCGGGCAGTGTGAGGCTTGCTTCTGTCGGGGCCGTGTATCAGGGACGGCCGCCGGTGGGGAAGGGCCACGATGCCGCTGGATTTACAGTTTTACTGGCGGGCGTTGCCTTGGTCGCCGCTTTCTTGGCCTTGGCGTTTGCCTTGGCTCCAGACTTCTTGGCGGCAGCGGTTTTAGCCGCGGCTTTCTTGGCGGGCGCTTTTTTTGCTACTGCCTTTTTGGCGGCGGCCTTTTTAACCGCGGCTTTTTTGGCAGGCGCTTTTTTAGCTGCGGCTTTTTTAGCAACTGTTTTCTTGGCTGCGGTTTTCTTGCTTGCCACTTTTTTAGTTGCCGCTTTTTTTGCCGCTACTTTCTTGGTTGCGACCTTTTTCGCTGCAGTTTTTTTCGTTGCCGTTTTCTTGGCAGCGACCTTCTTCGCGGCTACTTTCTTGGCTGCAACTTTCTTGGCTGCTACTTTCTTAACAGCTGCTTTCTTTGCGGCGACTTTTTTAGTTGCCACTTTTTTAGCTGCTGCTTTTTTAACAACCGCTTTCTTGGCGGGTGCTTTCTTGGCTGCTACTTTTTTGATGGCGGCCTTCTTGGCGGGTGCTGCTTTCTTGGCGACTACTTTCTTGGCCGTTGCTGCTTTTTTTGCTGTTGCTTTCTTCGCAGCCGCTTTCTTTGCGGCCTTTTTGGCTGTTGCCATGGTCAAGCTCCTTGAGAATGAATCGTAGAGATACGTTCACCCATTTGATATGGCCCCCACGAAAGGGTGCGACCCATCTCAAATGGCGCAAGCGTGCAAGATGCCAGCACCTTGCACGCCTAGAGTCTAACGTAAGGAGTTGACGTCTCCAAGCATTATTCCCAGCTAAGAGCTCCTCCAGTTTGATATTCGATAACTCGTGTCTCGAAAAAGTTGCGCTCTTTCTTGAGATCGATCATCTCGGCCATCCATGGGAAGGGGTTTTCTTCTTGCGCAAACAACGGCTCGATACCAATTTGCTGGCAGCGGCGATTGGCGATGAAGCGCAAATAAGACTTGAACATCGATGCGTTCAAACCAAGCACGCCACGCGGCATAGTGTCCTCAGCGTAAGCATATTCAAGGTCTACAGCCTTTTTGAACAAGCCTTGGATTTCTTCGCGGAAGGCCGGAGTCCAGAGATGCGGGTTCTCGAGCTTGATCGTATTGATAAGGTCGATGCCGAAATTGCAGTGCATGGATTCGTCGCGAAGAATGTACATGTACTGCTCGGCGGCGCCTGTCATTTTGTTCTGACGGCCCAACGCAAGTATTTGCGTAAAACCAACATAAAAGAACAGGCCTTCCATCAAGCAAGCAAAAACGATGAGCGATTTGAGCAGCGTTTGATCGGCTTCGGGCGTGCCGGTTTCGAAGTGCGGATCGGCGATGGCGTCGATGAACGGAATAAGGAATTCATCTTTGGCGCGGATTGAGGGAACCTCGTGATACGCGTTGAAGATTTCCGCTTCGTCCAGATCGAGGCTTTCGACGATGTATTGATACGCATGTGTGTGGATGGCTTCTTCGAAGGCCTGGCGCAACAGGAACTGACGGCATTCCGGCGCAGTGATGTGCCGGTAGGTACCCAGGACAATGTTGTTGGCGGCAAGCGAATCAGCCGTGACAAAGAAACCAAGGTTGCGCTTGACGATGCGGCGTTCGTCCTCGGTGAGCCCGGTTGGGTTTTTCCAGAGGGCGATGTCACGCGACATGTTGATCTCTTGCGGCATCCAGTGGTTGGCGCAAGTGGATAGGTATTTTTCCCAGGCCCATTTGTATTTGAAGGGCACCAGTTGGTTGACGTCGGTTTCGCCATTGATGATGCGTTTATCGGCCGCGCGCACACGCTGGCCGGTGCCGCCTCCGATGCCGCCCGCTGGAGCCGTGCTTGACTGAGCCGTATTGGCCTGCGGCGCCGCGGGTGCGGGCATTGCGGTGTCGTCGGCCACGTGCGAGGGCCGGTTGTTTGTTGTGGCCGGCTGCGCCGCTGGGGCGGCCGGAGTTTGAGGGGTGTCGTCCCAATTCAACATAGTATTTAACCTCTATCTATTACTGGCAGGCTTCGCATTCTTCGAAGCCGTCATCGCCGGGCCGCATGGTGCACACTTCACCTACAAGCTCGGCTTCGGGCAGGGCCGCGGCGGGAACCGCCGCAGCCACGCTGCTGGTGTTGCCGTTGGAGACGGCGTTGAGCTCACCGCCACGTCCGGTGGATTTCTCGGCGTTGGTGGCTCCGCTGGAGCGCAGGTAGTACGTGGTTTTCAGGCCGCGCAGCCATGCAAGCTTGTAAGTGTCGTCGAGCTTCTTGCCCGATACGCCCGCCATGAAGATGTTGAGCGACTGCGCCTGATCGATCCATTTCTGGCGACGTGCCGCGCACTCGACCACCCACTTGGGGTCGACTTCGAATGCCGTGGCGTAGAGCTCGCGCAGATCGGCTGGAATGCGGTCGATGCGGGCCAGGCTGCCGTCGAAATACTTGAGATCGGCGACCATGACTTCGTCCCACAGGCCGCGCTCTTTGAGATCGCGCACCAAGTAGTCGTTGACCACCGTGAACTCGCCCGACAGGTTGGACTTGACGTACAGGTTGCGGTAGGTGGGCTCGATGCATGGCGAGACGCCAATGATGTTCGAGATGGTGGCAGTGGGCGCGATGGCGATGCAGTTCGAGTTGCGCATGCCGTTCTGCTGGATGTGGTTGCGCAGCGTGTCCCAGTCGAGCGTGCTGCTTTCGTCGATTTCGACGTAGCCGCCGCGTTGCTCGCGCAGCATGGCAAGCGTGTCTTGGGGCAGGATGCCGCGGTCCCACAGCGAGCCCTTGAACGTGGCGTACGAGCCGCGCTCGACGGCCAGCTTGCTGGAGGCCCAGTAGGCGTAATAGCACACGGCCTCCATCGAACGGTCGGAAAACTCGATGGCCGCATCCGAGGCGAACGGAACGCGCATCATGTGCAGGCAGTCTTGGAAGCCCATGACACCCATGCCGACGGGGCGGTGGCGTACGTTGGAGTTGCGCGCCTTGGCTACGGCGTAATAGTTGATGTCGATGACGTTATCGAGCATGCGCATGGCCGTGTCGATGGTGCGCTGAAGCTTATCGTGGTCGAGCACGTACTGGCCGCCGGCGTCCTGCTTGAGGTGGGCGGACAGGTTGATTGAACCCAGGTTGCACACCGCGATTTCGGTTTCGCTGGTGTTGAGCGTGATTTCGGTGCACAGGTTGGAGCTGTGCACGACACCCACGTGTTGCTGCGGCGAGCGGATGTTGCAAGGGTCTTTGAAGGTAAGCCATGGGTGGCCGGTTTCAAACAGCATTGACAGCATCTTGCGCCAGAGCGTCGTGGCGGGGATGGTCTTGAACAGGGGCAGTTCGCCACTGGCCGCCTTCGCCTCATACGCTGTATAGGCCTTTTCGAACTCGATGCCGTACTTGTCATGCAGATCGGGCACGTCGGAGGGCGAGAACAGGGTCCAGTCGCCGTTCTCCATGACGCGCTTCATGAAGAGGTCGGGGATCCAGTTGGCCGTGTTCATGTCGTGGGTGCGGCGGCGCTCGTCACCGGTATTCTTGCGCAGCTCGAGGAACTCTTCGATGTCGAGGTGCCAGGTTTCCAGATAGGCGCAAACAGCCCCCTTTCGCTTGCCGCCCTGGTTGACCGCCACCGCCGTGTCGTTGACCACTTTAAGGAACGGCACGACGCCCTGGCTTTCGCCGTTGGTGCCCTTGATGTGGCTGCGCAACGCGCGCACAGGGGTCCAGTCGTTGCCCAGGCCGCCGGCGTACTTGGCCAGCAGTGCGTTCTCTTTGATGGCATCGTAAATGCCTTCGAGATCGTCGGAGACAGTGGTGAGATAGCACGACGACAACTGCGAGTGCAAAGTGCCCGAGTTGAACAGCGTCGGGGTCGAGCTCATGAAATCGAACGACGAAAGAATTTCGTAGAACTCGATGGCCCGGGCCTCGCGTTCGATTTCGTTAAGCGCCAGGCCCATCGCCACGCGCATGAAGAAAACCTGGGGCAGTTCGATGCGACGGCCGCGCACGTGCAGGAAGTAGCGGTCGTAAAGCGTCTGCAGGCCGAGGTAGTTGAACTGCAGGTCGCGCTCTGCCTTGAGGGCTCGAGCCAGGCGGGGCAGGTCGAACTGGCTTAGCTTTTTATCGAGCAAGCCATTTTCGATACCCGTCTTGATGAAACGGGGGAAGTATTCGGCGTAGCCTTCGTCCATGGCCGATTGGGCGACCTCTTGGCCCAAGACTTCTTTACGGATGGTGTGCAGCAGCAGGCCTGCCGTAACGACGCTGTACGCGGGGTCGGTCTCGACCATGGCGCGAGCCGACAGGATGGCCGATTTGTAGACTTCGTCGACGGGGATGCCGTCGTAGAGGTTCTTGACGGTTTCCTTGAGGATGCCATCGACATCGATCTGGATCGGCAGACCCAGGCCGGCCTCTTCGATGGTAGTGCGAAGCTCGGAGAGGTCGAGCGGCCGCATCACGCCGTTGTCGTTAACGTTCAGCGTGCTTTTTTCGACAGGCGCTTCTTGCTGGCCGGCGCGAGCGCGTTCTTGCGAGCGCTTTTCGCGATACAGGACGTAGGCGCGCGCAACATCGTGCTCGCCCGAACGCATGAGAGCCAGTTCGACTTGATCTTGGATGTCTTCAATATGGAAGGTGCCGCCGCCGGGGCGGTTGCGCACCAGGGCATTGACGACCTGCGAGGTGAGCTGGTCGACCAGTTCGCGAACCCGGGCGGATGCCGCGCCCTGACCGCCATTGACCGCCAGGAAGGCCTTGGTCATGGCGATGGCAATTTTGCTGGGTTCGAACCCCACGACGGCGCCGTTGCGGCGAATGATGTTGAAGTTGTGCCATTGGCCGCCGGCTTCAGCCGGGCCATTGGAGGCGGGCGAGGACGGAGGAACAGTTACTGGCCGGGACTCAGCGCTGGTGTCGGTCTGCATGAAGGCTCCTGGGAATCAATAGCCCGCCGGCGTGCGGCGGGAAGGGCGAATTTGGATGGGGTGGGTGTGCCGGCGGGCTTGTTTATATTGGCCGCTCTTTTGGTCTAGACCACTATATGTTGTGGTTTTTATTGTTTCAGCCACTAATTGTAGTGATTACGTACAGCCTAGGCAAGCGCTTTCAGGACTTGATTTTTTCTGCAGTTATGCATGTTCAAGCGGCTGTGCAACATGGGTTTTACGCTAAGGCGCGCCAGCCGTCGCCTTGCGGGCATTGTGCGTCGCCGCATGACCCACGAAAAATTTTTTGTATCGAACTATGAGCCAAGCGCCTGTCTTCGCCAGCCTTCGACGCATACTGTCAATTCAGATAAAACATAGCCTTGGCAAGAAACACAATAACCACCACATGGACAAAAACGCTAAGGTGGATAAGACGCGATTGCCGTGACTTAAGCCGCCCCAGCGCTCCCATCCTGACCGCGTAGATAAAGTGCCCCAGCACACTGAGTGCAAGCAGAATCTTCAAGCTGAGCAGTGTGCCCAGCGTACTGTCAAAAGGCTGGGCCAGAACCGTGCGGTATCGCCATGCCATGCCCACGCCAGCGGCATAAAGGATGACGATCGCGAAAGGCATGATCCGGCGTGCACGTTGCCCAATGGCTGATTCAACCGCCCGCATCGCATCTCGGGGAACGTGCCGACGTATGCCTTCCAGCATCAATACTTCAAAGAACACCGTGCCCACGAACAAAATCGCTGCAAAAAGATGAAACAGAAGCAAGAGGAAGTAGTCCATGGCGCGGTTCCGTCTATAGAATGTGGGCTGGCTTGCATTGTAGGATGGGCTTGGCGTGTTTATGCTCGTAGCCGTACGGCGCTTGTGGTTATGCCGGGCGCCATGACACCACCAGGCATGACCAGCGCCGGCCAACCAGGAGACTCCATGAGCAACAACACAGAGCGAATGCACACAAGAAGCGCGATCGTCGGCTGGCGGCACTGGGCGGCACTGACATTGGCTGCGATGTTGGCGACAGGCTGCGCCGGCCTGTCCGGCACCGAGCCCCCGGTCGAAGATCAACAGGCCTGCAAACCGGCCGACGCCGCAGACGCCTGGGTGGGCAACTGGTTGGGCATCAATAAGCAAAAGGGCATCGCCGGCGAACTGCATGTGCTGATGACCCTGCATCAAGATGGCACCATGCAGTACGCCGAACAACTGAAGCGCGCCGGAAAGCCGCCACAAACGCTTAACGAAACCGGCTGCTGGCACCGCGAAAACGAAACGCTGGTGTTGCGCACCACTCATTCGAACGCCGTGGCGGTAGAGCAGGGCGATCCTATTTACGTCAACGAATACGAAACGCAGGAACGCGGCGGGCAATTGGTGCTGCAAGGCCCCGAAAACCCGCTAAGTTTCAAACGCATGCCCGGCGATTACCGCCTGCCTGTGTTTTAAGCCGGCTGTATTGCGTCCAGCCGTTGCAGCACGGTGTCACGGCCAATCAGCGCAAGGACGGCATCGATGGCCGGCGTCTGCTTCCGGCCGGTGGTGGCCAGTCGCAATGGGATGCCCAGCTTGGGCATCTTTATGCCGTGGCGCGCCAGTGTCTCTTGAATTAAAGCCGACAAACTGCCTGCATCCCAGCTTGGCAGTTCGCGGGCATGGTTTGCGAAGTCGGCCAGAATAGCCAGCGCCTCGGGCGTCAGGTGCTGGGCCGCCAGCTCGGCATCCACCGGAGCGGGCGGCGCGCAAAACAGCATGGCGCCTTCGGCCAGCTGATTAAGCGTTTCCGCGCGATCTTTGAGCAGGGCCATGACAGCCCCCAGGTCGACCGCTTTGGGGTCGCCGCCCAACCGTGTGATGCGTGGCGCCGCAAGCGCGGCCAGGTCAGCGTCTTCGCTGTGCTTGATGTAGTGGGCATTGACCCAATTGAGCTTCTTGGGATCCCATTGCGCCGCCGATTTGCTGAGGCTGCGCGTGTCGAACCATTCGATCAGTTGCTCGCGATTGAACAGCTCGTCGTCGCCGTGGCTCCAGCCCAGGCGGGCAAGGTAGTTGACCATGGCTTCGGGCAAGTAACCCTGCTTGTCGTAATCCATGACGCTAACCGCACCATGGCGCTTCGACAGCTTCTCGCCATCGGGTCCGAGGATCATGGGCAGGTGGCCATAGCGCGGCAGTTCCGCGCCGAGTGCGCGCAGGATGTTGATTTGGCGCGGGGTGTTATTGATGTGGTCGTCGCCGCGCAACACATGGGTTATCTGCATGTCCCAGTCGTCGACCACAACGCAGAAGTTGTATGTGGGCGTGCCGTCAGGTCGAGCGATGACCAGGTCGTCCAGTTCGGCGTTGTCAAAGCTGATGGGGCCCTTGACCACGTCGTCCCAGCTTGTAGCGCCCTCGAGCGGGCTGCGGAAGCGCACTACCGGCTTGCGATCGGCGGGGGCCGGGGGCAGGGTTTTGCCCTGTTCGGGCCGCCAGGTTCCGTCATAGCGTGGCTTGCGGCCGGCTGCGCGGGCTTGCTCGCGCATGGCTTCCACCTCTTCGGGGCTGCTGTAGCACAGATAAGCGGAACCTTCGCGCAGCATCTGGTCGATCACCTCGCGGTAGCGGTCCATGCGTTGCATCTGATAGAACGGCCCTTCGTCCGGCTCCATGCCCAGCCACTGCATGCCGTCCAATATGGCCTGCACCGCCTCGGGCGTAGAGCGTTCGAGGTCGGTGTCTTCTATGCGCAAGACGAACACGCCGCCATGATGACGGGCGTACGCCCATGAAAACAAGGCGGTGCGTGCGCCGCCCAGATGCAAATAGCCGGTGGGCGAGGGGGCGAAGCGGGTGCGGACGACGGTAGGTGTGGACGATGACATAGATTCTGCTTTAGGCTTGACGTTGTAGGTGCCTGGGTGGGCCGACAGGTTTACTGTCCAGCGCCTTGGCATGGCGTATTTTAGAGTACAGAAGTTTCATTGCTTAAGAATGGGGCCTTATGCTGCGTCACCACCTTGCCGCGCTGTTCGAGCCACGATCACTGCTCGTGGTGACCCACCGCCGTTTTTCGGTCGTTTCGAACCTGCCTTCCACTCTTCAAGACTCAACCACAGTCGTCGAGACGGTGGATGACGCTGGCTTCACCATTCCCGAAACCCTTGCGGGCGTCGAGCCGGGCCGGCGCGTCGACCTGGCCTTGCTGTGCGTCCACCCCCGGCAACTGCCCCAGTTGCTCGACGCGGTTGGCGCTCATAAGCCCCGGGCCTTGATCTTGTTGTCCACCGACAGCGCGCCCGACAATGCGCTCGAAGACATGGTCTATTGCAGAAGCTGGGCGCGGCTGAATGACTGCACCCTGCTTGGGCCGCGCTCTTTCGGAGTGCAGAACCCACCCGGCGGCCTGAACCTTAGCCATATGCCGCAATTGGCCCACGCGGGCAAGGTGGCCCTGGTGGCGCAATCGCGTTCGCTGGTGGCGGCGGTGCTCGATTGGGCGGTCGATGCACGCTTGGGGTTTTCCAAGGTGGTCTCGCTGGGCGACGAGGCGGGCGTAGAGGTTTCGCATGTGCTGGATTATCTGGCAAACGACCGCGACACCGAAAGCATTGCCCTCTACCTTGAGGACACCTTCTCCGCCCGGTCGCTCGCCAGCGCCCTGCGCTCCGCAGCCAGCGTGAAGCCCGTGGTTGTGCTCAAGGCGAGCCAGTTGAATCGCGACTCCAGCGCCGGCGAAGCGGTCTTCAATGCCTTGCTGCGTCGGGCGGGCGCGGTGCGTGTACCGTATTTCGTGCAGTTGTTCTCGGCCATCAAAATCTTGCGCCACACCTATTGGCCGCGCGGCCGCCGTATCGCGATTTTTTCCAATGGAGACGGCGCCGCCCAACTGGCCATGTCCGTTATCGGCCCTCGCCATCCGGCCTTGCGCGCCGAGCTTGCACGGTCGACCATCAAGGCCTTGCAAGAGGTGCTTGAGCCCGGCGCACAGGTGCTCAACCCCATTACCACTTCCCTGCCCATCACCCCGGACACCGTTCGCAAGGTAATCGAAATCCTGGCGGCTGATTCTGTAGTAGACGGAATCCTGGTGTTGTTGGCGCCCGATCCGCTTGCCGACCTGAGCCGGGTCGCCCAGCAACTGATCACCGGCGCATCGGCGGTGCGCAAGCCGGTCATCACATGTTTCATGGGCGAAGAAACCGTACGCCCCTTGCGTCACCTGCTGGACGAAGTCGGCATGCCTTCTTTTCGCACGCCCGAAGCGGCCGCCAATGCTTTTGGCGTGCTGGCGTCGTATCACTACAACCAGTTGCTGTCGCAGCAGACCCTTCCTCCCGTTCCATTACGTCGCGAGCCTTTGCTGGATCGGGCACGCACCCTTATCAGGCAGGCGCAAGCCGAGCGCCGCAACGAGCTTGCGCCGGACGAGTGCTGGGAGTTATTCGAGTGTTTTCAGATTCCCTTGCAGCGATCGGCCGGGGGCGGGCCGGACGTCGACACCTGGACGGCCGCCGAACCTCTCATGTCGATTCGGGCCCAACGCGATCCGCGCCTGGGTCCGTACATTAAATTCGGTACGGGCGGAACCGGCGGCTTGTCAGCCTACGACAGGGCGGTCGAGCTGCCGCCTCTGAATAGTTTTCTGGCCCGCCAGCTGATTGAGCGCAGCATGATCTGGAACCGCGTGTTGTCGCGCCAAATGACGCCGGCAGCCTTCGACAACCTGCGTGAAAGCCTCGAGCGCATCTCTGTGCTGGTCAGTGAGCTGCCCGAGATCGATAGCTTGATCCTCGATCCGCTAGTGGCGAGTGACAGCTATGTTACGGCCCACGCCGTGCAGGTGACCTTGTCCGCATCCAGCGTATTGGTGCTGCCCGAGTCTTCGGGCTATCGCCATATGGCGATCCACCCCTATCCACGGCGCCTTGTGCAGAACAAGCGGTTTGACGACGACCGTGAATGGACGATGCGTCCCATTCGTCCGGAAGATGCCGAAGCTTTGCAGGAATTCATACGCGGCTTGTCCACCGAGGCGCGCTACATGCGTTTCGTATCGATGCTGCGTGAACTGACGCCGCGTATGTTGGCAAGGTATTCCCGCATCGATTACGACCGCGAGCTGGCGTTGGTGGCGACCGTGCAAGTGCCCAACACCGAGCACAGGGGTCTTTTGCGCGAACAGATCATCGGCTTTGCCCACTACCTGCGTCACCCTGACGGACGCGGTGCTGAATTCGCCCTTGTGGTGGGGGACGACTGGCAGCGAAGACAACTCGGTACGGTGTTGATGCTGGGCTTGATCGAGGCGGCGCAATTTCAGGGCTTTTCGTACATAGACGGTTATGTGCTGACGACCAACCGGGGCATGCTCAGGCTCATGGAGAGCCTGGGCTTTCGCAATGACAGCATCCCCGACGACCCCACCACACGGCGAGTGTGGCTCGATCTGGGCTAGGCCTGTTGTGTGCAGGCAGAGCGCTAAGGCTGCAGAACCTGCCTTAGAAAGGCGGCGATGTCGTTGATTTCTTCAAGGCAGACCGAATGCGGCATAGGGTAGGTTTTCCAGCTTACCGAATAGCCCAGCTCTTGCAGCAGGGCGCAAGACTGTTGCGCACGCTGCAGCGGCACGACCGGGTCTTGCGCGCCGTGCGCCATGAAGATCGGTGTGTCTTGGTTGGCGGTGCTGCGTTCTGCCGGCAGAGACTCGGGCAGCGGCAGATAGCCCGACAACGCAAGCAGCCCCGCCAGCTTTTCCGGATGGCGCAGGCCGGCTTGCAAGGTGATGGCGCAGCCTTGCGAAAAGCCCGCCAACACGATGTTTTGTGTGGCGACGCCGCGTTCGTTCTCGCGCTGGATCAAGGCGCGGACGGCTTCCTGCGACTGCAGAATGCCTTGCGCGTCTTCGCGCTGGGCCAGGTCGGCATTGCGAATGTCATACCATGCGCGCATGGCCATGCCGCCATTGATGGTAACGGGCTGGATGGGCGCATGCGGAAAGACGAACCGGATGGCTGGCGCATCGTTCAACTTTAATTCGGGCACGATGGGTGCGAAATCGTTGCCGTCCGCGCCCAGTCCGTGCAGCCAAATGACGGCGTGGACTGGGTTGGGAGCGGTTTCAATTTCGAGGGCTTCTAATAGTTCAGGTTTCATTCTGTGTTGATATCGTCAGCAGGAAGTTCTGGAGTTATTCAGTACTGCCCAGGGCTTTCAGGGCCTGGAACAGGGCGCGGTAATGTTTGCGCTGGGGTTCCTGGCCCGGTTGAAGGGCGGCGTTGCGCCGGGCTTCTTTGCGGCCTTCACGAATCAAGGTTCGCAAATGTTGCGCATCGGCCGAGGGGTGGTCGCGTAACAGCTGGGTCAAGGTGTCGTCGTCCTTCAAGAGCAGGTCGCGCAGGGCCTCGACGCGATGCAGTGCTGCGGTTTCGGTGCGCGAACCATTTTTCCAGATATCCAGTTGCGTTCGTATGGCCTCGGCGTCGACCTGACGCATGAGCTTTCCGACGTAGTGAGTTTGGCGACGCAGCGCCTCGCGGCTGCTGGTGCGCTGCGCAAGGCGGATCGCATCGTAGAGCGCCTCGGGCAACGGAAGCTGCCGCAACTGGTCATTGGACAGATCGATGAGCTCTTTGCCCAGGTCGTGCAGGGCGTGCATATCGCGCTTAATCTGCGACTTGCTGGGCCGGTCGTCAGTGAGCTCGTTGTCTTGCGGGGTGGATTCTGGGGTCATGGAGACAAAAATATTCGTGATTAGCGATATGATAACTGTCTAACGTTTTTGCGAGCAGCAATGAGTCACCAACCCACCCCCCATCTTCCCATAGAACAGAACCGGCAACACTTTCTCGAACTGGTGCAAAAGGCGCTCGACTATGCCAAAAGCATCGGCGCCTCGGACGCGGCGGCCGAGCTATCCGAAAGCCAGGGCCTGTCGGTTTCGGTGCGCAACCAAGACATCGAAACCGTCGAGCAGACACGTGACCGCTCGCTTGACGTCACGGTATTCGCCGGTAATCAGCGCGGGTCGGCGTCCACCTCTGATTTCTCGGACCAAGCCCTGCGCGAGACAGTGGATGCGGCGTGGCACATCGCGCGCTACACAGCCGCCGATCCGGCCGCCGGCTTGCCCGAACCCGACTCTCTGGCTTCCGACATCATCGATTTGCAACTGCATCATCCCTGGAGCCTCGATACCGAGGGGGCGGCGGCCATAGCCTTGCAGGCCGAGCAGGCCGCACGCGACGTCAGCCCGTTAATTACCAACACCGACGGGGCATCGGTAGGCACGTTCGAAGGCCACTTCGTGTTGGGCAACAGCCGTGGATTTCTCGGTGGCTTCCCTTATTCTCGCCATACCGTCTCGGTGGCGCCCATTGCTGGGCGGGGCGGCAACATGCAGCGCGATTACTGGTACAGCTCTCAACGCGACCCTCGCCGTTTGGCCGACCCGGCCGAGGTGGGCCGCTATGCCGCACAGCGTACTTTGTCGCGGCTGTCCGCACGCCGCATTAAAACCGGCCGTTTCCCCGTCTTGTTCGAGGCGCCGCTGGCGGTGGGCCTGCTGGGTTCGCTGGTGCAGGCCACCAGCGGAGGCGCCCTGTACCGCAAGGCGAGCTTTTTGCTCGATTCGCTGGGCACGCCCGTCATGGCCGATCACGTATCGGTCACCGAAAACCCGTTTGTGCCCGAAGCGATGGGCAGCTCATCGTTCGACGACGAGGGCGTGCGCACACAGGCGCGTAGCGTCGTGGCTTCCGGCGTGCTGCAAGGTTATTTTTTATCGTCGTATACGGCGCGAAAGCTGGGCATGAAAACCACCGGTAACGCGGGCGGCTCACATAATTTAAGGCTTTCTTCGCGCTTGACCAAACCCGAGGACGATTTCCAGGCCATGCTTAAAAAAATGGGCACGGGCTTTGTGGTCACCGAGCTTATCGGCCAGGGCGTCAACTATGTCACTGGCGACTATTCGCGCGGCGCTTTCGGGTATTGGGTCAAAAATGGCGAAATCCAGCACGCCGTGCAAGAGGTCACCATTGCGGGCAACCTGGCCGACATGTGGCGGCAGATCGTGGCGGTGGGCGCCGATACCATCACGCGTGGCTCGAAAACCACGGGTTCGGTGCTGATCGAGCAGATGTCCATCGCGGGGCAATAGCCGCCCGTGCCCGTGGTAGCGGATCATCCGTTCAGACCCGCCACGTGGCCTGGATGCGACACACCTGGGTTTCCGTACTTAGGACCGTTGACAGGAAGCCACTGGCCGCCGAAAGCGCTTCGGTCGGGGGTATGTTTTTTGGCTTTGAAATATCAACAGTTAAATGTTAATATGTTGGGCTTACTTTAGCTTTAAGCGCTTTACCTGCACGGGCGAGATACAACGCTTTGGCGGGGCTTTAGGCTAGTTCATCAGGGTTGCAAGCAAGGTGTGCCGGGTGGTCCGGCAGCTTTTGCATCCCGTTTTAATCATCAGGAACCATCATGAAGACCTTTGTGGCCAAGCCGCATGAAGTCAAGCGTGACTGGTACGTGATTGACGCCAAGGGCAAAGTCCTGGGTCGTGTGGCCAGCGAAGTCGCACGCCGTTTGCGCGGAAAACACAAGCCAGAATTCACGCCTCACGTTGACACCGGCGATTACATCGTCATCATCAACGCGGCTGATATCGTCGTAACCGGAAACAAGGCGCAAGACAAGCGCTACTATCGTCACTCGGGTTATCCCGGCGGTATTACCGAGACCAACTTCGAGAAAATGCAACAGCGTTTTCCGGGTCGCGCCCTGCAAAAGGCGGTCAAGGGCATGTTGCCCAAGGGCCCGCTGGGTTACGCCATGGCCAAGAAACTCAAGGTTTATGCCGGCGCCGAGCATCCCCATTCCGCTCAGCAGCCCCAACCTCTGGAAATCTAAGGATAGGTCATGATCGGTAATTGGAACTATGGCACCGGCCGCCGCAAAACATCGGTGGCGCGCGTGTTCTTGAAAAAAGGTTCGGGCAATATCGTCGTCAACGGCAAGCCTGTTGATGAATACTTCGCCCGTGAAACCGGCCGCATGATCGTGCGCCAGCCGCTCGAGCTCACCGGCCATCTTGAGTCGTTCGACTTTCACGTCAACGTGCATGGCGGCGGCGAAAGCGGTCAGGCAGGCGCGGTGCGCCACGGCATCACCCGCGCGTTGATCGACTACGACGAAGCGCTCAAGCCCTCGCTCAAGCAAGCCGGCTTGGTTACCCGCGATGCGCGCGAAGTCGAGCGCAAGAAAGTGGGTTTCCACAAGGCGCGTCGTCGCAAGCAGTTCAGCAAGCGCTAATTGCAAAACGCGAGGCAAGTGCGCTTTTGCGTCTTGCCCGCTGCGGTATACACAAAGGCCCCGGCGCGTGCTGGGGCCTTTGTCATTATGGTTGCACCACAAGCGTGGTTGTTTGCAGGCCGCGAACTGGAAAAAGCGTGATCATTTGGTCTGTATTTGCATGGCCAATGCGGGCATGTGCATAATCTAGTTTTTACTTTACGGTTTTTGAGGCAAGGTCATGGCAGCAGGCAATCTGATCAAAGTAGGCATAGTCGGGGGCACAGGTTATACAGGCGTTGAACTTTTGCGCCTTTTGGCCCAGCATCCCAATGTGCAGATTCAGGCCATTACATCACGCAAAGAGGATGGCATGCCTGTCGCCCAGATGTATCCCAGCCTGCGGGGCAAGGTCGACCTGTCTTTTCAAACACCCGACACGGCCCGGCTCGACGAATGCGACGTGGTCTTTTTCGCCACACCGCACGGTGTAGCCATGAGCCAGGCCCAGAGTCTGCTCGACAAAGGCGTCCGTCTTATCGACCTGGCAGCCGACTTCCGTCTGCAGGACACCGTCGTGTTCGAGCAGTGGTACAAGATGCCGCACGTCTGCCCTCAGATTCTGGCTGATTCGGTCTACGGCCTGGTGGAGCTCAATCGCGACCAGATCGCGGCGGCCAAGGTCATTGGCAATCCGGGTTGCTATCCCACTACGGTAATCCTTGGCTTGCTGCCTTTGCTTGAAGGCGGCCGCAAGCTTATCGACGCTGATCACAT
Organism: Pusillimonas sp.; assembly: GCF_044464525.1. Taxonomy (NCBI): domain Bacteria; kingdom Pseudomonadati; phylum Pseudomonadota; class Betaproteobacteria; order Burkholderiales; family Alcaligenaceae; genus Pusillimonas; species Pusillimonas sp. Next base: position 107,364 of record NZ_JBIQLE010000003.1, on the reverse strand, counting down.
CATCGCCGATGCCAAGTCGGGGGTTTCCGGCGCGGGCCGCACAGCCTCGGTGGGCACCTTGTATTCCGAGGCGGGCGATAACTTCAAGGCCTATGGCGTGGCGGGCCACCGCCACCATCCTGAAATATCCGAGCAGCTTGACCGCATCGCGGGCCAACCCGTGGGCCTTATCTTTGTTCCACACCTCGTGCCCATGATCCGCGGCATGTTCTCGACCTTGTACGCGCGCATCTTGCCCGAAGCCATGGATACCGACTTCCAGGCGTTGTTCGAACAGCGCTATGCAAACGAACCGTTTGTCGACGTCATGCCGGCCGGCAGCCTGCCCGAAACCCGTTCGGTCAGGGCCTCGAACAATCTGCGCATTGCTGTTCACCGGCCCGACAACGGCGATCAACTGGTGGTGCTCGTGGTGCAAGACAATCTCGTCAAGGGCGCTTCTGGCCAAGCGGTTCAAAACATGAACCTCATGTTTGGCCTGCCTGAGAACGCCGGCCTCGACGCGATCGCGGTGCTCCCGTAACCGCCGGCGGGCAGCTTGCGCATATGCAAGGCGGGCTCGCTGCACGGTTAAAAGTCGTCGCGTTCGGGGCGATCAAGAACTTTGCGGCTTGGCGGCGGTCTGTTTGTAGATGAATGAAACTCAGTCCGGCTCCGACATTGCTCCCGGCCGCCGATATGGCGGCTGGATTTGGTTTTGGCTCTTCTTGGCCTTGGTAGCCGGGGCCGCAGGCGGGTATTGGGTTGCCGGCACTATCGGCGAGGAATCCGCCGCACGCAGATTTGCCCGGTTAAATACAGAGTTCCAGGTTGTCACCGCGCAGCACCGTCACGACTACCAAGCATTGAAGACCAACTTCGACACCTTGCAGGGCCGGCTCCTGGTCGAAGAAAGCACGCGCAAAAGCCTCGAGGAGGCCTTGCAGTCTACCCAGGCAGAGTTGGGCCGCGCGCGTGATCAGCTGGCATTTTTTGATCGCCTGCTGCCCCCCGGGCCGAGCGGTTCGGTCAGCATACGCGCCCTTGATTTCCAGTCACACGGCCCCACCTTGTCTTATAAGGTGTTGTTGATGCGTAATGCTCCAGGCCCGGCGGCTTTCGCAGGCCAGATGCAGTTTCTGGCCACCGGAAAGCTGGGCGACGAGCAGGTCGAGCTTGCTTTGCAGCCTGCCACCGCCCACGCCGCGGGCGATGCGGCCAACGAGGTTTCCGATTCCGATGGCGAACCTTCCACGCAAGGCCCGCTGATGTTGCAATTTGAACAGTTCCAGCGCAGCGAGGGCTTGCTGGCGCTGCCAGAGGGGTTTGAACCAGCAACCGTTACGCTTAATGTACTTGAGGGCAAGACTTTGCGGGTGTCGCGCACCGTTAGCTTGCCTCCGGGCGAATAGCCCTTACAATGTAGTTATCAGACTGACCTTAATTGCGGCCTTGTAGCCGCCGGAGTACCCACTCATGTCCACTCTTACTGAATCCGTCGACCTGCAGGCCCCACCGCCGTCGCTCGTCTTTACCGACGCCGCAGCGTCCAAGGTCAAAGACCTGCTCCTCGAAGAGGGCAACCCCGACCTCAAGCTGCGCGTATTCGTACAAGGAGGCGGATGTTCCGGCTTTCAGTATGGCTTCACCTTTGACGAAACCATCAACGAAGACGATACCGCCATCGACAAAGAAGGCGTTCAGCTTTTAATCGACCCCATGAGCTTCCAATACCTGTTTGGCGCCGAAATCGATTACAAAGACGATCTTGAAGGTGCACAGTTCGTCATTCGCAACCCCAACGCCACGTCCACCTGCGGCTGCGGTTCGTCGTTCACCGCTTAAAAAAGCGCTGCTCATCCGGCAGGGTAGCAGGCGCCCAGCACAGTCGGCGCATGGGCGCCGGTCACACTTGGCAAGCCCGCCGGAATTCTTTTCACGTGGGCCCAGGCCAGCCACGCAAAGGCCAGCGCTTCGACGCTTTGCACTGGCACGTTCAAAACACTTGTCGGGTACACAGGCAGCCCAAGGCGATATTCAAGCTCGCTCATCAAACTGCTGTTCAACGCGCCTCCGCCGCATACCAGCACCTCGCGTATTTCGGGCGCATGAGCCGCCAGCGCTTGCTGGATGCTTGCCGCCGTCAGGCTTTGCAAGGTGGCCTGAATATCTTCATCGGCCAGCCCGGCCTCGTCGAAGCCGGCCAGCTTGTCCATCAACCAGCTTCGGTTGAACAGGTCGCGTCCGGTTGATTTGGGCGGCGGCAGGGCGAACCACGGTTCGTCGTTTAGCATGGCCTCAAGCAGCACTGCGTGTGTTTGGCCACTGGCGGCCCAGCGGCCGCCGGCGTCGTAGAGGGCTCCGGTTTTCTCATGGCACCATAGATCGAGCAATACGTTGGCCGGGCCGGTATCGAAGCCGCGGGGTTCACGCCCCGGCTCAAGAATGGTGACGTTGGCGATACCGCCAAGGTTCAAGATGGCCCGCGCGGTGTCCGCATTGAAAATGGCTTGATGGAAGGCCGGTACCAGCGGGGCGCCCTGGCCGCCGGCAGCGATATCACGAGAGCGGAAATCTGCCACGACGTCGATGTTGGTCAGCTCGGCCAGCAAGGCCGGGGCGTTGATCTGTATTGAGAACCCCGATTGGGGGTCGTGGCGCACGGTTTGTCCATGTGCGCCGATGGCGCGTATATGCGAGGCGGCGACGCCCGACATCTCCAGTAGTTGTCGGCAGGCTTGAGCATAAAGAAGTGCAAGCTCGTTGCCCGCCCGGGCGCCACGGGCCAGTTCGTCGTGTCCGGGCGTATTGAGCGCAAGAAATTCCGCTCGCAGCGCCTGTGGCATTGGCAGTGATGCCTGGGCGATGAGCCGGGGTGTTTTCGCTGGAGGGAACTCTGCCAGCACCGTGTCAACGCCATCAGTGCTGGTGCCGGACATCAGCCCTATGAACAGAGAGGCCGGTTCAGGAAGGGCCATGCCGGACGTGTGCAAGCAGCCTTACCGGCCGGCCAATTGCACCCGGCCTTCTTGAAGGGCGGCCAGCATCTGGATCTGCTGCTTATAGCCTGCCAAGATGGCTTCAAAGGTGTTGCGATCTTTGCCTTCGAGCGCGCGTGCGACTGGCAGATCGACAGACAGCGGATCGACGTGCTTGCTGCCAATGCGGAACTCGTAGTGCAGGTGAGGCCCGGTGGCCCAACCGGTGGAGCCCACGTGGCCGATCAATTGGCCCTGTTCAACCTTGCTGCCTTTCTTGAGGCCTTTGGCAAAGCGGCTTTGATGGGCGTACAAGGTGGAGTACTTGCCATGATGTTGCAAGATAACGACCTTGCCGTAGCCGCGCTGGGTGCCGATGAACGAGACGGTTCCATCAGCGGTTGCGTGGATGGGTGTGCCGGTTGGCGCGGCATAGTCAACGCCATTGTGATTGCGATAGGTGCCGTGTATGGGGTGCTTGCGCTTGCCGAAGGTGGAACTGATTCTTGAAAACTTGAGGGCCGAGCGCAAGAAAGCGCCTCGCATGCTGCGCCCTTCGAAGTCGTAATAGCCGCCGCCGGCGTCGCTGGGCTTGAACCACACCGCGTCGTAAGTTTTATTGCCGTTGATGAACTGCAGGGCAAGGATGCGGCCGGAGCCCACGTCGCGCCCCTGGGCATTGTGTGCTTCGTAGATTACCCGGAAGCGGTCGCCCTTGCGCAGATCGCGCATGAAGTCGATCTTGCTGCTGAGGATGTCGGCCATCTGCATTGTGATCGAATCGGGAATATCGGCCGCATCGGTGGCGCCGAACAGCGACGAGATGATTTCGCCTTCGGCTACCCGCACATGGGTCTGGGCCTGTTCAGCCTGCTCGAGCGCAGTGAACCCGCCGTTGTCGTCGGGACGCACTTCCAGCCATCGGGAACTGGATACGCCGTCTTGCGTGGAAGCGGGCGTATGATAGTAGCGTAGCCAGACAAGCCGGCCCGCTTCATCGAGCGCTGCCTGCACTATGCGGCCCGGATACAGCTTATAGATGGACCTGGCCGACTTTTCGTGAGTCAGGAAAGTGAGCAGCCCGTCTTCATCGACGTCGAGCCGCTGAAGCAGTGCCGATACCGTGTCGCCCGGCTGAATGTGCGTTTCGTCGATGAAGGGCGCACTGAACGTGGGAGGGGTTTCGGGGAACGGCGTGGGCAGCGCCAGACTGGTATTGGTCTGGGTCACCGACGGCAGCCTGGTCTCGCTAGAGGGTTTTACTACGGCAAGCGCGGCGGCCGCCACGAACAAGCCAAGCGCGATGGCTGCGAGACTACCGCTGAAGTAATGGTGGCGGCTGGATCGGCGGGCAAGGTTTTTGCCGGCCACTGAGGGATTGGCGGAGTTCCCTTTAATGGACATAAAGCTGGGGCCTGGGTCGTGGTATTGTGTTGCGCTGCGCGGTTAAGATAAGCCCCTTTGTTGCGTCAAAGCTACGATGGGCTCATTACTTAACGCGCTATGCTAGCGCATCTGCTTGTTTTTTTCGAGTTTTTTTTGATTTTTATTGCATCTTCATCTATATGCCGTCATCTCCGCTGCCAATAACGCCTCAAGTCGAAGCCGATCTGCGCATCGTCACAAGAGGGTGTGACGAACTATTGGTCGAAACCGAATTCGCGCAAAAATTGGCGCGCAGTCATCAAAGCGGCCAGCCGCTGCGCATCAAGCTTGGGCTTGACCCAACAGCGCCGGACATCCATCTGGGCCACACCGTCGTGCTCAACAAGATGCGTCAATTGCAAGATCTCGGGCATACGGTCATTTTCCTGATCGGTGATTTCACCTCCATGATCGGCGACCCCAGCGGGCGCAATGCCACACGTCCGCCGCTTACCGCCGAGCAGATTCAGGAAAACGCCAAAACCTATTACGCACAAGCCAGCCTGGTGCTGGACCCGGCTCGTACCGAGATTCGCTACAACTCAGAGTGGTGCGATCCGTTGGGCGCACGCGGCTTGATCCAGCTCGCATCGCGCTATACCGTGGCGCGCATGATGGAGCGCGAAGACTTCACCCGGCGCTTCAAAGGCGGCATTCCCATTTCGGTGCACGAGTTTCTTTACCCTTTGATGCAGGGCTATGACTCAGTCGCGCTTAAGTCAGACCTGGAGCTGGGCGGAACCGACCAGAAATTCAATCTGCTGGTGGGGCGCGAATTGCAGAAAGAATATGGCCAGGAGCCCCAGTGCATACTGACCATGCCGCTGCTTGAGGGTACCGACGGCGTCGACAAGATGTCCAAGTCCAAGGGCAACTACATTGGCATCACCGAAACCCCCGATTCGATGTTCGGCAAGCTGATGTCAATTTCCGACACCCTGATGTGGCGTTATTTTGAGCTTCTTTCGTTCCGTTCGCTCGAAGAAATCGCTAAGCTTGAAGAGCAGGTTGCCCAGGGCGCCAACCCGCGCGACATGAAGGTAATGCTGGCTCAAGAGATCGTGGCCCGGTTTCACTCGCCCCAGGCCGCACAACAGGCCTTGGCTCAGTTCGAAGCGCGTTTCCGCGACGGGGCCATTCCCGAAGACATGCCCGAGGTGCAGATTGGTTCCGCACCTCTGGGAATACTCAAGGTGCTGCGCGAGGCCGGCCTGGCCGCTTCGGGGTCAGAGGCTCAGCGCAACGTGGAGCAGGGCGGCGTGCGGGTGGACGGCACTCGCATCGACGACAAATCGCTGCAGTTGCCGGCGGGCACCTATGTGATACAAGTGGGCAAGCGCAAGTTCGCCCGAGTTACACTCAATGGATAGTTAGCAAGGAGGTCCCATGAAGCTCATCAGTACTTCATTCGTCGATCAACTTTTCATGTCCGAGCGCAATGCCTTCGGCAAGGTAGACGGGCCGGCCCACGTGGCGCTGGCGGGCAACGCCAACCCCCACTTTGCATGGTCCGAGGTGCCCAAAGGCGTGCAATCGTTCGCCCTGATCTGTCACGATCCCGATGTGCCCAGCAAGCCCGATGATGTCAATCAAGAGGGCCGCGAGGTTCCCGCCGATTTGCCACGAGTGGATTTCTTCCATTGGGTGCTGGTCGATATCGCGCCCGATGTTGCCGAGATCGCAGAAGGCGCATATTCCAGCGGCATCACTCCGCGCGGCAAGGGCGGCCCCATTGCCCCTCACGACACTCGTCAAGGCATTAACGACTTCACCGGCTGGTTTGCCGGCGATCGAGACATGTCAGGCGAGTATTACGGGTACGACGGCCCCTGCCCGCCATGGAACGATGCCATCGTCCACAGGTATATATTCACTCTCTACGCCCTGGACATCCCCTCTGTGCCGGTCGAGGGTGCGTTTACCGGCGGTGACGTGCTTAAGGCCATACAAGGGCACATACTGGCCCAATGCAGCATGACCGGGCTTTATACGCTTAACCCGCGCCTGCTTCCCGGCGCAGATTAATCCTCTTGTTCCTAACATGAGCCATGCTCATGTTGGCGTGAGCATGGTTGGCGCCCGTCGCTGCGCGGGCGCTTGAAACCCGCTTTCCGCCCTTCCACTTACCCTTTCGCACGGGTTCGTCGCGCATTCGCGCTAAAATGGCGTTCTTCTTCGGCAGCAGCCACCAAGCCATACCAATCTAGGAAGCCTCATGTTTGACCGCTCTCGCACTCTTGACCAAGTCGACCCCGAACTGTGGGCGGCGATTCAAAAAGAAAACGTCCGTCAAGAGCAACACATCGAATTGATTGCCTCTGAGAACTACACCAGCCCGGCTGTGATGCAGGCCCAGGGTACGCAACTTACCAATAAGTACGCCGAGGGCTATCCCGGCAAGCGCTATTATGGGGGTTGCGAGCACGTCGACGTGGTCGAGCAACTGGCCATTGACCGCCTGAAGCAACTGTTTGGCGCCGAAGCGGCCAACGTGCAGCCCAATTCGGGTTCACAGGCCAACCAGGGTGTCTACATGGCGGTCCTCAAGCCGGGCGACACCGTTTTAGGCATGAGCCTGGCCGAAGGCGGCCACCTAACCCATGGCTCTCCGGTGAACGCATCTGGCAAGCTGTACGACTTCAAGTCGTACGGCCTGAACGACAAAGAAGAGCTCGACTACGACGAACTTGAAGCGCTGACCAAGCTGCACAAGCCCAAGCTGCTGGTGGGAGGCGCGTCAGCGTACTCCCTGCGAATTGATTTCGAGCGTATGGCGCGCATTGCGCATGAAAACGGCGCCTTGTTCATGGTGGATATCGCTCATTATGCCGGGCTGGTTGCCGGGGGCGCTTATCCCAACCCCGTGCCCCACGCCGATTTCGTCACCAGCACCACGCACAAGTCGTTGCGCGGGCCGCGGGGCGGCGTCATCCTCATGAAGGCCGAGCATGAAAAAATCATCAATTCCGCTATCTTCCCGGGCATTCAGGGCGGCCCCTTGATGCACGTCATTGCAGGCAAGGCCGTGGCTTTCCAAGAGGCCCTGAAGCCAGAGTTCAAAGACTACGCGGCTCAGGTCGTCAAGAACGCCGACGCGCTGGCGCGCACCCTGGTCGAACGCGGCCTGCGCATCGTGTCCGGCCGCACCGAAAGCCATGTGATGCTGGTCGACCTGCGTCCCAAGGGAATCACCGGCAAGGTCGCCGAAGAGGCATTGGGCAAGGCGCACATCACGGTCAACAAAAACGCCATCCCCAACGACCCCGAGAAACCCTTCGTTACCAGCGGCATCCGCCTGGGCACCCCTGCCATGACCACGCGCGGCTTCAAGGAAGGCGAGGCCGAGCTTACCGCCCACCTTATCGCCGATGTGCTCGATAATCCCGACAGCGAAACGGCCATCGCCGACGTGCGCGCCCGAGTCAACGAGCTCACGTCGCGCCTGCCGGTCTACGGCTAAAACCCCACCGCCCGGGCTCCTCCCGGGCACAGGCTGCCATGAAATGTCCTTTCTGTAGCAGTTTCGATACTCAGGTGATCGACTCACGGGTTTCCGAAGAGGGTGACACCATACGCCGGCGTCGGCGCTGCACCGCCTGCGACCGGCGTTTTACCACCTACGAGCGGGTCGAACTCATGATGCCCGCCGTGGTCAAGCGCAATGGCACACGGGTTGAATATGATCCGGCCAAGCTGCGCGGCAGCCTCAACCTGGCGCTGCGCAAGCGGCCGGTGGGTACCGAAGAAGTGGATGCGGCCGTGGCCCGCATCGAAGAAAGGCTGCTTACCAGCGGTATGCGGGAGATCAGTTCCGGCAGCCTGGGCGGCTTTGTCATGGATGAGCTGAAAAGGCTGGACCAAGTGGCTTACGTGCGTTTCGCCTCGGTCTATAAAAGCTTTGAGAACATTGGCGAATTCGTACGAGCCATCGACGAGATTAAAGTGTCGCCCAAGAAAGCCAAGGGCGATGCCTGAAAGCGATGTGCCATGAATAATTCCTCGCTATCGCAGACTTCCGGCGATGGTTCTGAAACCGACGTCCACTGGATGCGGCAAGCCATTGCCCTTAGCCGCCAGTCCCTTTACCTGACTACGCCTAATCCCCGAGTCGCCTGCCTGATCGTGCGCGACGGCCAATTGATTGCCTCGGGCGTCACCCAGAAAGCGGGTGGCCCGCACGCCGAAATCATGGCCTTGCGCCAGGCCGCTGAGCAGGGCGTATCGACGAACGGCGCCACGCTCTATGTCACACTTGAGCCATGCAGTCATCATGGTCGCACTCCACCTTGCGTGGACGCATTGATTGAAGCGCGCCCCGAACGGGTGGTGGTGGCCATGGCCGACCCCAATCCGCTGGTCGCGGGCCAGGGGATTGCCAGGCTCAGAGCGGCCGGTATCGCGGTAAGCGGCCCAACCTGCGCCGACGAAGCATTAGAGATCAACCCCGGCTTCGTGGCCCGCATGACGCGCGGCACCCCATGGGTGTGGCTGAAGACCGCCGCGTCGCTGGACGGACGAACCGCCCTGGGGAACGGCGTCTCGCAATGGATAACCGGACCGGCCGCCCGCGTCGACGGCCACCATTGGCGTGCGCGAAGTTGTGTGGTTCTTACCGGAGCCGGCACAGTGCTGGCAGACGACCCGTTATTGAACGTGCGCGAAGTGAGTACCAGCAGGCAACCTATTCGCGCAGTCATCGACACAGGGCTTCAGGTGCCCGAGAAAGCGCGCCTTTTCGACGGATCTCCGGGGTGGGTGTTTACCGCCAGCGATGACCCCATCAAGGCACAGCGGCTCGCCGACCGCAATGTGCAGGTAGTGCGCATGCCATTGGACAACGATAGGGTGCACTTGCCTTCGGTCATGCGCTGGCTGGGTGAGCATGACATCAACGAGGTGCACGTTGAAGCAGGTTCCGTATTGAGCGGCGCCTTGCTTCAGGCCGGCTGCGTGGATCAACTTCTGGTGTACGTGGCCCCAATGCTATTGGGCACTGGGCGACCCATCGCGGAATTGCCGGTATTGCAAACCCTGGAAGAAGCTCTACGTTTCGATTTTTACGATGTGGCGGCTGTGGGCACTGATGTGCGCCTGCTGGCCCGGCGGGCTCAAGTATGGCGGGAACTGGTCGGTTCGGTGTCGGCCCTGTCCGCCTTTGAATAACTGTCATCACGCATAGCAAGGAAGTATTTCATGTTCACAGGCATAGTCGCCGCTATTGGCACCATTACAGAGGTGAAACCCCTCGCCGAGGGCGGAGCAGACTCGGGTGTTCGGCTTGACGTCCATGCGCCGGGGTTTCTTACGCCGGCCACCAAGCTTGGAGATTCCATTGCCATACAGGGCGCCTGCATGACCGTCGTTCAGTTGTCGGGCGACGGCTTCAGTGTCGATGTTTCGCGTGAAAGCTTGAACCTGACCGCGGGCCTGGACGCGCCGGGCGAAGTCAACCTTGAGCATGCCCTAAGGCTGGGTGATTCTCTTGACGGGCATCTTGTGTCAGGGCACGTCGACGGCCTGGGCGCAGTTGCCTTTTTCGAGCCGGTTGGCGAGTCGTGGGACCTGCGCATCGACGTACCCGCGCATCTTGCCAAATACCTGGCATACAAGGGTTCGATCACAGTCAACGGCGTGAGCCTGACCGTGAACGATGTCGAAGACCACGAGCAGGGCTGCCGCATCCGCATCAACCTTATCCCACATACCGTGCAGGTTACGACGCTAAAGCACCTGCGAGCAGGCTCGGCCGTCAATCTTGAGGTCGACACCATCGCCCGCTACGTTGAGCGCATGGTGTCGCTGGCGGGCAAGGCCAACGACCAGGCAGCCAACGGGTGACGACCAGCGTTTGGCTCGGCGGTGCAGGAAGGTTTGACGTTGGCAACGGTTTGGCATCGCACGGCAGATTCAACTCGTTTCTGTTAGAATGGCGGACTTCGCTTTGGTAATTTAGGCCGAAGCTTGTTGATCAAGCATTTGAATGATCAATGCAGGACAGGTGGCCGAGCGGTTGAAGGCGCACGCCTGGAAAGCGTGTATACGTTTATAGCGTATCGAGGGTTCGAATCCCTCTCTGTCCGCCAAGAACACATCTACAGCAGTACACGGTCGTCTAAGAAGCCCGCACAGTTAACGCTCTGCGGGCTTTTTCTTGCCTGCTCATGACATTGCCCGGTTTGGTTTCTATACAGCTACCTTGCGTCATTGGGAGGGGTAATGGGTTTTACTTGAAATATCATGTTTCTTTTGATAGACTAAGGGTTAACCCTAGGGAGGCTGATATATGAATCAATTACTAATTTCAGTCTTGTTGGCGACCGCGGCGGTTCTGTCTTTTGGCGCGCTGCTGTTGCTGGGACTGATTGCGCTTGCGGGCGTCGAGCGCCCGTTGGGTGCGGGCTGGACGCAGCGCATATTGTGCCGGCTTTCGTTTGACCGTTTAGGCTGCTGCGACGTGGCCGGCAAAGCCGGCTGAAGCTTCAGGCGCTACGCGCAACTTTCCAGCCGCTAGGCGGTTTCCAGGCGGTTGCGGCCCTTTGACTTGGCCCGGTACAAAGCCTGGTCGGCCCGGCGCAATACATCCTCGAAGCTTTGGTCACCTTGACGCAGGGTGGCGATTCCAGTCGATACGGTAATGGGCACATTTTGCCCCACCCATCTGAACCCCCCTTTTTCGATCGAAATCCGCATGCGCTCGGCGGCGGCCAGGGCATTGGCGGCATTCATGCCGCTAAACAATACGGTGAACTCTTCTCCGCCCGAGCGGGCGATCATGTCGAGCGTGCGGGTTTCACCGCGTAGGCGATTCCCGACATGGATCAGGGCGTGGTCGCCGGCCTCGTGTCCGTACTGGTCATTGAGAAATTTGAAGAAGTCGATGTCAATGACGGCGACCGCGAAACCGCTATGGGTCTTGACGGCTTCATTGAACATTTCACGGCCGCGTGCGGTAACGGTGCGGCGGTTGGGCAGATTGGTCAGGAAATCGGTGGCTGCCGCATGTTCGAGTTTCACGCGCAGCACGTCCGAGCACAGCATGAGAAACGCGGTGGTGCCTACGATGGGCAGCATTGTTAGCACGACGCTGCAAACCAGATTCCAGCCGCTGGCTCCTGACTCGACGACGTAATCTTTGGGAAGGTCGGATATTAGATACGCGGCCGCCCGCCCTACAAGACAGATTGCCAGCAGCAGCAAAAGGCCGATCAGCAGGTTTCGGCTGGACGACAGCCGTGGGGCCGGACGCATAGCAAGGGCATGAAGAGCGGTAAAAGCCAGGACAAGTTTGGCAAGCGTGACAATGATGACGCGCACCTTGAAATCCGGGACGACGGCAGAGAACCACAGCACGCCAAGCGCAGCGCCCGCAGCGGGCCCGTATAGCCAACGATTGGACATCAGGCCGCTGGTCTCCCGCAGCGCCATGCAGTAGGCCGCCAGACCGAACGTCATCCCTCCGTTGGCCAGGGTCAGCATCACGGGCCGTGGCAGAGATTGTCCGAATGCAAATAAGGCGCACCCGGCGGCGATCAGCAGGGTGCCCCATTGCCAGAGCCGGGCTGCCGGCCGCAAGGGTTCGGACAGGCTGCGATAAGCAATGGCCAAGGCTGCGCCGTTGGCCAGTATGGTCAGGGAAATTATCGTAAAGACTGTTTTGGCGTCCACGTAGGTTGACCCTGTAGTTTGGCTTGCGCCCTAGGTGAACGCGTTGGGGCCGCCAGCGCACTAGCGCCTCGGCTCCCTTTACCGGCCCTTCGGGGTCGTCAAACCGCGGCTGATAGTAAAGAACTAATTCTTTGCGTTCGATGGCGCGTCGCAGATCCTGAACAAGCTGGAGGTGTTCTTCCGCATTGGCGTTCATGGATGGATCAAAGAATGAATAGCCGTTGCGTCCCATGTCTTTGCGGTAATACATGGCGGCGTCGGCGTTGACCAGCAAAGCATGCGAGTCTTGTCCGTCTTCGGGGTAGATGGCGATGCCGACGCTGGTTGACAGACGCAGGTCAAAGTCGCGTATGTTGTAGGGCTGTGAGACCAGGTCGACAATCTTGGCGGCCAGCGTGGCGATGTCGTCGGCCTCGCCGATGGGGCTGAGCACAACGAACTCGTCGCCGCCGAAGCGAGCCACAGTATCTTCCGCGCGGATGCCGGACCTTATGCGCTGCGCGGTTTCAACCAGCAACTGGTCGCCCACGGCGTGGCCGTAGGCATCGTTTACCGTCTTGAAGCCATCAAGGTCCATGAACAGCACAGTAAAACGCGAGCTGTTTCGCTGAGCTGTTTCTATGGCCTGTTCAATGCGGTCGGCAAGCAGTGCTCGATTGGGCAGCCGGGTAAGCGCATCGTGAAGGGCCATGTGTTCCAGGGCCTTATTGGCCTTGTGCAGCGACCGGTTCAGTTCGCCTGTGCGCGAGGTATGGCGACTGTCGAGCACGGTGATGATCAGCGCTATGGCCAGCACGGCCAGGGTTACCATTGCCACGATGATCGACAGCCAATGCGTGTCGACTCCCACTATGGCGGCGCCACATATGCTGCCCAGCGGGAATTGCGCGGCCTCCATGCCGCTGTAGTGCATGCCGACGATGGCGCACCCCATGACGATGGCCGCGGCAAGTTTCAGCGCTGTGCGCTGGGCCGCCCGTCGGCCCAGGTAGGCGGTGATCCAAAGAGCGGCGCCCGAAGCCGTAACCGCTATGAGCAGCGAAAGCGCGAACCAGAATGGGTCATACACGATGCGCGGCATCATCATCATGGCTTCCATGCCCAGATAATGCATGCCTGCCACGCCCATGCCCATGACCAGTGCACCAATGCTTAATCGGCGCTTGGTCAGCGTGCGTCGGCAAGCAAGCCACAGGGCGAAGCCTGAAGAAGCCATGGCGACAAGCAGTGAAAGCAAGGTTAGCCAGGGGTCGTAGCCAAGTTCTATCGGCAGGCTGAAGGCCAGCATGCCGATGAAATGCATCGACCAGACGCCCAGCCCCATTGCGAAGGCGCCGCCGCCCAGCCAAAAAAACATGGTTTTGCCGTGGGTTCGGCTGATCTGGCTGGCCATGCTCACTGCAGTGTAAGAGGCCAGTATGGCCACAACGAATGAGGAGACCACCAGTACCGGGTTGTAGCTGCTGACAAGCATTTGGGGAGAATTCTGGTAACTATTTCGTATTTTTGCGCGCGAGTATATCGCTTGTGCTGGACCGTAGTGTCTCATTAAAGCCAAGCTTCAATGCACCCTGGGTGAATGAATAGATTGGCCTTCTTGGATAATATGAGAGATACTCATGTAGTTATTATTTAATAATGGTGATTATTCATGTTTGATAGCGGGGAAAACCCCGGTTACCTCACCAAAAAAGAAAATATAGAAATAAATGGTGTCAAAGGTTTACGTATTAAGTCTTTGCTTGATCGGCAGCAGTATCATGATCCCGCCCAGCAGGCGTTGCGGCTTGGCATAGGCCCGGCGGCCTGGCCGATGTTCGGCTTGCTGTGGCCCTCGTCCATCCATCTGGCGCAGCATCTGGCTGCACGCCCCGTCTGTCCGAACGAGAAAGTCCTCGAGATCGGCTGCGGGCTGGGGCTGGCAAGCCTGGTCAGTCACCGGCGCGGCATGCGTATCACGGCCAGCGATTGCCACCCGCTGGCAGAAAAATTTCTGAAAGACAACCTGCGCTTGAATGAGCTTTGCTCTTCATTGAAGTATCGGCATGGACAGTGGGGACTGGACGAGCCCCTGACCGAGCAGGAAGCCGGTCGGCCGGTATTGTCGGGGCATTACGATCTGATTGTCGGCAGCGACTTGTTATACGAGCCCGACATGCCTGGAGCCCTGGCGGCGTTCATTGACCAGCATGCAAAGCCAGAAGCCGAAGTATGGATCGTGGACCAGAATCGCGGCTATCGGCCGACATTCAATCGTCACATGGCCGAGCGCGGCTTCGAGCTGCTGGACGACGAACGTTTGGTGGATGAAATGTGCTCAAGAAGCAGCCGCGGCGCCTATAGAGGACGCCTGCTGAAATACAAGCGCTAGGGCTCAGCCCTTGTAGCGTCGCAAAGTGGCTGATGGCAATTCGCCGAATCGCCGCTGGTAGGCGGCCGAAAACTCGCCCAAATGGCCGAAACCCCAATCAAGCGCGGCCTGCGTGACGGTGGTGTCAGGGGCCGGAGCGGAAAGTTGCGCGCGGGCTGCATCAAGGCGCACCTCTTTGAGATACTGCATGGGCGAGGTGCTACGATATTTTCGATAGCCGGCGAAGAGGCTGCGGATGCTGACCCCCACGTGGTCGGCAATGTCGCTTGCGGTTAGCGGCAGATGGGCATTGTGTTCGATATAAGCTTGGGCGCGTTTGATGAAGCCGGGAGCAATGCAGCAGGGCTGGGCGGTATCGGCCTGGTTGTGAGGAAGGGTGCTTAGCAGCGCGATCATCAAGGCTTCTTCGAACTGCGCGGCGACCAGCGGCTGATCGAACAAGGTTCCCTCAGAGGCTTCGGTAAGCTGCCAGTCGAACAGCCGCTTCAGAGAGCGGGTTGCCGATACGGTTAGGGGAATGGCGGGCTGAAAATTAAGTGGCCCGCGCGGCAGTTGGCCATAGTATTGAGCGCATTGCTGCTCGAGCGCCGCACGTTCGACCCGGATGAAGAGCTTTTCGGCGCTGCGCTCGTGGCGCATGCGAAATTCAAGGGCGGGGCTGATGATGGTGCCCATGTTGGGATCAGACCGCACCGACTGCGCGCCGCAATGGATGTTTTCCTGCCCCGATATCGGTAATTGTATTAGATAGAAATCATTCAACTTGCCGGGCTCGATGTCTACCGTCGCGCCATACAGCATGCGCCCATAGCTAACCTTCTTGCCCCGCCGAAAACGAAGTTCGGTGTTGAGCGATTGAGACGGCCCAACGACGCGCAGGTCGTGGTCGCAGAAAACTTGGCTGACCTCGTGGCGCACTTCGTCGGCGTCGCGCGAGGCGAATCGGGCGAAGCGGCTGAATAGGGGCCTGCGCGGATGGTCGAGAGAGGCCGGCTGCATATGCATTGCCTTTGGCGCCGGAGGCGGGCGTGCCCCTGGGGCCGCCCTACGAAGCGCTTGCGAAAAGAATAGATTAGTTTATCCGTAAAGCCTCCCGGCGACTGCGCGGGTTTTCCTGGATGTCAGGCAACGGAAGCCTGGGAGAGCGTGCGGTAGCTGCCCTCCCAGTAGGTAAGGGGAAGCGGCCCCGGCATCACATCAATGAAGGCGACCTTGCCAATGACCAGTGCGTGTTGGCGGTGCTGGAACACTTTTTCCACGTCGCAGGCAAACACGGTCAATGCCTTGCGCGACAGCCAGACCCCTTGCGGGGTTTGAAGCCAGTCGTCATCGGCGTATCGTGCGGCGCCGCGCAGGCCGCCCTTGCCGGAAAAGTTCTCGGCAACTTGCTGCTGGGCGCGGTTAAGCACGTTGATGCCGAAGCGACCGGCTTTTTCCAGCACAGGCCACGAGGACGAGGAACGGTTGACTGAGATAAGCAGCTCGGGCGGATCCATCGAGACAGACACGACCGAGGTGGCTGTAAGCCCAGTGCGCTCCTCTCCGTCATTGACGGTTATGACGCAGACGCCGCCGGCCATTTGCCTCATGGCTTGACGAAATGCCTGGTTGAGCGCGTTGTTCATAATCATGATTGCTTCTTGCGGATGCCGTGCTTTTCAAGAATGGGCAGGACGTTGTCGCGGAAGTAGGGAAATTCGTCTGCGTAATGGAAGAACGACAATGTTGTCCCGCCGAACCCGGCTTCGTGCAGTTGGATAATGCCCTCGGCCACCTTTTCGGGCGTGCCCACTAGAGGGAATCCGCCGTGCCCGGCGGCAAAGCGCTCGCGGATCAGGGCGAGCAGGTCGTGGGGGAACGATTGGGCGTGGGCGAACTGCAGGCGAATGAGGTTGTCGACGGCGGCCCAGTCGGCATTGTCCTGCAGTCTTTGCCAGCCCTCGTCTGCTTCGGCCTGAGTGGGCCGGCAGATGACGTGAGCAAAGGTCAGCACTCCCACTTTGCGGCCTACGTCGGCGGCCTGTTGCTTAAGCTCGGCCACTTCTTGCTTGGAACGCTCAAGGTCGATGGCGGGCGTGAAGAGAAAGTCGGCATTGCGCGATGCAAACTCGCGCCCAAGCCCCGAGCCGGCCGCATTGAAGATGGGGGGGCGGGCGGCCGGTTGCGGATAACCGTAAGTATTCTTGAGGTGAAAGTATTTACTATCCCAATCAAATGGGCCGTCGTGCGTCCAGAGTTTTTGGATAATGTCGAACCATTCCTGGGCGTAACCGTAGCGGGTCTCGTGGTCGTCGGGCAGGGTCAGCCCCAGCGCCTCGTATTCGGGCTTGTTCCAGCCGGCCACCACATTCAGGCCCACGCGATCGCCGCTCATTTGCGCAATGGTGGCTAGCTGCTTGGCAACGATCACCGGATGGTTGGCGGCGGTGTGTATGGTGCCGAACACGGTAATGCGCTTGGTATGCGCCAGCAGGGCAGTGGCCCAGGTAATGGTCTCCAGCACATAGCCATGAAAATTCGTTTCGCCGCCATAGCCGATCCAACGGGCGATGGGCAGCATGAAGTCAATGCCGGCATCGTCAAGCAGCTTGCCCAGCTTCAGGTTGCTTTCCCAATCGGCGGGCCAACGGCCGGGCAGTTTCGAGACGGTCATGCCGCCGGAACAGTTGCTGGCAAAAGTGCCAAGCAGGAATTGATCTTTCTGCAGGAAGGGATGGGTGTGCATGCCAGTCTCCGGGTTTGGCGCGCGGGCGCTTTAAGGGTTTGTTGTAATTAGAAGGTAAGCTCGGAGGACAGGGGCGGCTATCGGATTCGCGCAGGCAATATCTGATTCGTGCAGATTGTTCCGTTATGTTCCATTATTTCGGCGCGGGGATATCGGCGGGTATACGTGCCATGCGCTCGGCCCACGCGGCTTGGGGCAAGGGTGGGTTCTGTCGCCAGACACGGCTTAGAACCGCAGGCAGCTCCGAGGTGCCGCGTTTGCCGGGCCAGTACTGGGGGGTTTCGGGCTTCCAGGGCTCACCGGGCACGGGTCGGCGTGCAAACAGGAAGCGAAACGAGTAATAGCCTGCTCCCAGGCCCATGCGCAGATCAGAAACCACCAGGTGGCCGTTGATATCGTCGTAGCGCAGCCAGTCTCCCGAGAACCAGCGCAAGCCATCCAGTTGCGCCGAGGGCGGCACGGCGCGGGCCAGATCACTATTCAGGGGTTGGCGAAGCCATTGGGGCGGCTGGCGATCCAGCACGCTGGCGGTCGATTCGTAATAATGGTCGTCGGGCCCGCGCGCCACCACTCGCCACAGCAGAATATTGAAGGGCTGAGGGGTGGAGAACATCGCCTGCACGGTTATCCCTTCGCTTTCCAAACGGTGTTTAACGCGCGATTCCATCATGTATTTGAATACGACGGAGGCTGCCAGGTAGATGCAGCACCAGGCCAGCGTCCATTGCAGGGCGCGCCTCGAGCGGGGTCCTGCCCCGCCGACCAGGGCCGCGACGACGGCAAGCGTCAGGGGCATGGTGAAGAAGGGGTCGATAATGAAAATGGTGGACCAGGCGGTGGGCGTCGGACGCAAGGGCCACAGCAACTGGGTGCCGTAGGCCGTGAACGCGTCAAGCAGGGCGTGCGTATTCAGGGTGAGCCAGATCGCCCAGAAAAGGCGGCTTGCGCCGTATTGGGGTGAGGAGCGCCAACACCGCAGGGCGGCTGTCAGCGCGAAAGACAGCACGGTCAGTACGAACAGCGAATGCGAGAACCCGCGATGATTGATCATTGCGGACACCGGATCGGCGTAGCGAATGACGACATCCAGGTCGGGGAGGGTGCCAAGAATAGCGCCGGCCACGATCGCCTTGCGGCCATGAGCACGGCCCAGCATCGCGCCGCAGATGCCCGCGCCCAGCGCGGCTTGGGTGATGGAATCCATAGCGACGAAACAAAATCCGGAAGTTGCCAAGCATAACAGGGGATGATGGCCGTTTCGTGCAGTGTCGCCCGCAGCCCGGGGTAGAATATGTGGTTTGTCTTAAACACATTGCCGGCGTTCCGTCGCGCCCTGCCGCTTTGGGGCCGGTCAAGGAAAAACCTTGTTCAGCACACTTTCGGCCTATGCCGGCGACCCCATTCTTTCTTTGCAGCTTGCTTATCGCGACGACCCTCGTCCTGACAAAGTGAACCTTAGCATCGGGCTGTATTACGACGATCAGGGCCGCATTCCACGCTTGCCTTCCGTCCAGAAGGCCGCCGAAATAGTGGGTGCGTTCACCGAACCGTGCGTGTACCTTCCCATGAGCGGAAGCCCGCCATATTGCCGTGCGGCGCAGGCCCTGGTATTTGGCGCAGATTCATCGGCCGTTCGCGATGGCCGTGTGGCCACCATCCAGACAGTCGGCGGCTCTGGCGCACTGAAAGTGGGCGCCGACGTATTGCGCCGTTTTTTCCCGGAAGCGACGGTGCGCATCAGCGCGCCTACCTGGGATAATCACCGCGCCATCTTCGAAGGCGCCGGCTTCCATGTCGATACTTACCCGTACTTCGATCATGCGACGCAGCGGCTGGCTTTCGACGCCATGGCCGGCCATCTGCGCACCTTGCCCGCGGAAACCATCGTTGTCTTGCATCCATGCTGCCACAACCCAACCGGGGCCGAACTAAGCACGGAACAGTGGGACGAAATCGTGACCATCGTGGCGGAACGCCGCCTTATTCCCTTTTTGGACATGGCATACCAGGGGTTGGGCGATGGTTTTGAGCGCGATGCCTATCTGGTGAAGGCGCTGGTGTCGGCCGATGTGGCCTTTCTGGTGGCCAACTCGTTTTCCAAAATATTCTCTTTGTACGGAGAGCGGTGTGGCTCGCTGAGCATGGTGTGCGCCAATGCCGATGAAGCTTCACGGGCGCTGGGGCAAATGCAGCAGGCAGTGCGGCGCAATTATTCCACCCCGCCTGCCCATGGCGGCCATCTGGTCGAGACGGTATTGCTCGACCCCGCCTTGCGTGCCATGTGGGAAGACGAGGTGGCCCAAATGCGCGACCGTATCCACGCGATGCGAACCCGTCTGTACGGCGGGCTGGTGCGTCATCACCCGGATTTCGATTGGGACTTCCTGTTGGCGCAAAGCGGCATGTTCAGCTATGCGCCGGCCTTGGCGCCGCACATGGACAGGCTCATCCAGACACATGGCGTGTATATCATTGAATCGGGCCGCATCTGTATCGCGGGGCTCAACGACCAGAACGTCGACCGTGTGGCTCAAGCGTTTGCGTCAGTGCTGAAAGAGGCGTCCGCTTCCTGAAACAGGGCTTTGGCGCCGGCGATATAGGCTTTTACCCGGTCTGCAATAATGGGTTCGATTTCGGTGGGTGTGGGCAATTGATACACCCACTGCTGGATGCCCAAGTAAAACACGCCGCCATGAAGGCCCCATATCAACTGGATTTCGCGTTCGGTGGCGGGGCCGCTATCGCCAATGCCCAGATGTCTTCGCGTTTCGCGCGCAATGCGTGGAAACAGTTTTGTCTTGAGCATGCTTAGATATTTTTCGGGAATGTAGCCATCGCTCAAGCCCGAAAAAATCAGGATGCGCACCCACTCGGGGGTCAAGACGGTTGAAGCGTAATCCTGATAGAACAAAATCAGCTTTTGTTCCAGGGCCAGGCCGTCGTCGTCCAGCCATTCTTCCCATTGGGGCTTCCAGCGGCCCAGGTACACCTGTTGATACACCCTTTCTATCAATGCTTTTTTGGTGGGAAAGTAGTGATACAGCAGCGGGTGGGTAATGCCGATTTCGCGCGCCAGGTCGCGAGTCTGTCCGTCGAGCCCACGTTTCGAGAAAAACGCGATGGCGCCGTCGAGAATCTGTTGTTCGCGATCCTGTGCGCTCATCCGCCGGCGCGGACCAGTCGTCTTCTTGGCGGGCTTGGCCTTGCTGGCCTTGGGCGTGTGGTGGGTGGACATGGAATATTCGGCTGAAGCTCGTTTGAAAAACGTCGGTAAGGGAACCGCGCCATTGTAGCTTTCGGTTGTTGACATTATTTACCATCTGGTCAACAATATAGCAAATATAAATGGTCGCCGTCCCGCATCCTGGGTCCGGTCCTGATCCTCACAAGAGAGACAAATTCATGGAGCTACTCGGTCAACAGCTGATCAGTGCAGACCGGCAAACGGTGTGGGCCGCACTGAACGACCCAGAAATCCTTGTGCAATGCATTCCCGGTTGCGAAGAGATCACCCGTGTGTCAGAAAACCAGCTGCAAGTACGTTTGATGGTGAAGATGGGTCCGGTGCGTTCTCGTTTTGCCGGCACGCTCACGCTGGAAGACATCGTCCCCCCAGAAAGCTGTTCATTGGTCTTCGAAGGAACTGGTGCTGCGGGCTTCGCAAAGGGGGGCGCCCAGGTCGTGCTTACTTCGCAAGGGGCCCAGACCCATCTCGACTACACCGCCAAGGCGTCGGTGGGCGGAAAGCTGGGTCAAATCGGCGGGCGCTTGATCGAATCATCGGCGCGGAAAATGTCCGACGAGTTTTTCAGCGCTTTTCAAAGTGTGCTGTCCAAAGAGGCCGAGCCCGGCATAGTGGCAGAGTCGACTGTCGCTGTTTCCCCCGCCCAGGATGCAAAGCTTGCATCGGCAGGCCGCACGGCCGGGGCGGAAAACGCATCCGGGGAAACGGCACAGCCCCAGGTACCGGCATCCCGCGCTACAGCCGCCCACAAGGCTGCCGGCTTGCCGCGCAATAACGTTACTACGGGCGTCGGCGAAGGTTGGCGCCCTGAACTGTATCGAGCATTTTGGTTTTGCCTCGGTGTCTTCTTTACTTTGCTGGTAGGCCACTGGTTGCCCTAAGTGTTTTTTAGCTAAGTGGTTGCAGCGCATTTCCCGTGTCTTCGACGCACGCAGGAGCCGCTATGAAAGCCCCTTCTTTCGATTACGTAAAACCTGGTTCCGTGGATGAGGTGCTGGCCCTATTGCGCCATCACGGAGACGACGCACGCATCCTGGCCGGGGGCCAGACCCTCATGGCAACGCTGAACATGCGGTTGTCAGAACCCGAGCTGCTTATCGACATCAATGCCATCGAGTCGCTTGGCGGCATCGAGCTTAAAGCCGGCCATTTATGGATCGGCGCCATGACCCGCCACAGCCAGATCGAAGATTCTCCCCTTGTGGCCGAGCATGCCCCCATGCTGTCCCAAGCGGCGCCGCACGTTGCCCATCGAGCCATCCGCAACCGGGGCACATTTGGTGGATCCATCGCGTTTGCCGATCCGGCGGCCGAATGGCCGGCCTGCATAGTGGCTTTGGATGCGGTGCTGCACATTGCGGGCGCACAGGGCGTGCGCACGGTGCCCGCATCAGAGTTCTTTCTTGATCTTTACACCACCGAACTTGGCGGCGACGAGCTGTTGCTGGGCTGTGAGATTCCTTTGGCGCCCGACCGCGTACACGCGTTTCAAGAGCTTGCGCGCCGTCATGGAGACTACGCCATCGTAGGCGTGGCTGCTTCCGCCGGCGTAAGCAGTGGCGTATTCAACGACCCAAGGATCGTGTTTCTGGGCATGGACAATACGCCGGTAAGGGCGCTGGATATCGAGCAATGGCTTGAAGGCAAGGCAGTGGGCGACGAGCAACTGGTTTCGCACGCAAAGCAATTGCTGGCCGACGTGCTGCAACCGTCCGCCGACCTGTACAACAGCGCCAAGACCAAAATGCATCTGGCCGGTGTACTGCTGGTTCGGACGCTGCGGCAACTGGCCGCACACGCCTGATCGCGGCAAGGAGACAACCATGGCTGAACCCATACAAATACGCGTTTGCATCAACGGAGTAGAAGGCAGCTATCGGGTCGAGCCGCGCCTGCACCTGGTTGATTTCCTGCGCGACGAGCTCGAACTTAAAACTGCGCGAGTCAGTTGCGAGCACGGTGTTTGCGGCGCCTGCACCGTGCGTCTCGACGGGGAAATTATCCGAGGTTGCCTGTACTTGGCCGTGCAGGCCGACGGGCATGAGATCGAGACCATAGACGGCGTCAGCGACACAGGCGAATTGCGCGAACTGCAAAACGCATTTCTCGAGCACAACGCGGCGCAATGCGGGTTCTGCACACCAGGCATGTTGTTGACCGCCGCCGCCTTGTTGCGAGAGAAGCCGGGTGCAACGCGTGAACAGGTGCGGGAATACATTTCGGGCAATTACTGTCGCTGCACCGGCTATCACTCCATTGTCGATGCAGTGTGCGAAGTGCTCGAGCTGCATCGCAAGCCAAGCGCAGTCCAGGCCTGAAAGGAGGATGCCATCATGAACACCACTGTCAAAGAAGAGTCGGGCGATATCGTCAAGCAGGACAAGGACACGCGCCAATACGTGGGCTCTTCTGTGAATCGCCCCAATATGCGGCGCCACCTCGAGGGCCGCGGTTGCTACGTTGACGACATCTCCTTGCCGCGGCTGGCTCATGTTGTCTACCTGCGAAGCCCCTACGCGCATGCCCGATTCAAAATCGTTGATGTCTCTCGTGCCAAGGCCATGCCAGGTATTGTCGCAATCGTCGCCGGCCCCGAAATTGCCAGCATCTGCACACCCTGGGTCGCCACCTTGGCCCACCTCGAAGGCATGAAGTCGCCGCCCGAGTATCCACTTGCCCTGGACCGCGCGTGCTGGCAGGGCGAGCCTGTTCTGGCCATTGTGGCTCTCACGCGCCACCAGGCCGAAGATGCGCTGCCGTTTGTCGATATTGATTGGCAAGAGCTGCCGGTGGTCGACAATATGGAAACTGCCCTGTCGCCCGAAACACCGGTTATCCATCCCGAGCTGGGCGACAACCTTTGCTTTACGAAAACAATCGATACCGGAGGCGTGGACCAGGCCATGGCCGAGGCCGACCTCATTGTTGAAGAAACCTATCGTTTCGGGCGGGTCACGGGCGTAACCATGGAGCCTCGCTCCTTGTTGGCCGATTACCAACCGTCCGAGAGCAAGCTTACGGTGTATCAGTCGCACCAGGCGCCCCACATGATGCAAGATCTGTACGCACGCCACTTCGACTTGCCCGAGAACTCGGTTCGCGTGATCTGCCGGGATGTAGGCGGCGCGTTCGGGCTAAAGGTGCATTCCTACCCAGACGATTTCGCTACGGTGGCTTTGTCCATCTTGCTGAAGCGGCCGGTAAAGTTCGTGGCAGACAGGCTTGAATCGTTCGCCAGCGATATCCATGCGCGTGAGCATGTGGTCAAAGCGCGCATAGGGGTCAAGTCTGACGGTGAGATTGTGGCCTTTGATTTCGACGACCTGACCGGCGTGGGGCCGTATTCAGTGTATCCCCGCACCAGTGCAATCGAAGGAAACCAAGTGCTGAGCATTGCCGGCGGCCCGTACAAGCACAAATATTATCGGGCTCGTCTCGATGTGGTGTTTCAAAACAAGTCGCCAACCAGTCAATACCGTGGAGTAGGGCATCCCATCGCCTGCGGCGCCACCGAAGGCATCGTCGAATACGCGGCGCAAAGGCTGGGCATCGATCCCTTGCAAATGCGTATTAAAAACGTCATGCGCGATGATTCCTATCCTTGTGTGGGCGCCTCCGGCATAAAGATCGAAGGGCTGTCCCACGAAAAATCGTTGGCCAAACTCGAGTCCATGATGAACTATCAGGCCTTGCGTGAAGAACAGGCCCGGCTGCGCGAGCAAAACGTTTATCGCGGTATAGGCTTTGCCGTGCTGGTCGAGCTCACCAACCCCAGTGCGGCTTTTTATGGGGTGGGCGGGGCCCGCATATCCGCACTGGATGGCGCGTCGGTGCGGCTGGAGCCCACCGGTGTGGTCACCTGCCACGTTGGTGTCGGTGAACAAGGACAAGGCACCGAGACGATATTCGCTCAAATCGCGGCGGACGCCATTGGCATAAACATTGAACAGATCAAGGTGGTAACCGGCGATACCGAGGCCACACCATATGGGGGCGGCACCTGGGCCTCGCGTGGTGCGGGCATAGGTGGCGAAGCCGTACTGCAAGCAGGCCGTGCGCTGCGGGCCAACATCTGCGAGTTCGCGGCGGTGGTGCTTGAAAAAGAAAGCTCGCAACTTGACGTGGCCGAAGGCTATATCGTCGACATCGATACGCGCGAGCACTTGGTTCCGCTGGCTGAAGTGGCGCGGCAGGCTTATTTTCGACCCGATATATTGCCGGCGGACGCCCGGCCAGAGCTCATGGTTACTCGCCACGCTGCGCAGCGCGGCTTTCCGTTTACCTTCACCAACGGCGTGCAGGCGTCTTATGTCGAAGTCGATATCGAGACGGGCTTCGTCAAGCTGCTCGACCATTGGTGCGTCGAAGACTGTGGCCGGGTCATCAACCCCAAGCTGGTCGACGAGCAGATACGCGGGGCCATTGTGCAGGGCATCGGCGGCGTCATGTTTGAAGAATGCCTCTACGACGAAAACGGCTTGCTGCGCAACGGGTCGATGGCTGATTATCTGGTTCCGATGGCCTTTGAAATGCCCGACATCCATGTTGCGCACGTAGAGACGCCCACCAAGACATCCGAGCTTGGCGCAAAGGGCGCAGGCGAAGCCGGAACGGCTGGTCCCCCGGGGGCGCTGATGAACGCCATCAATGACGCGATCGCGCCTTTCTCGGCGCGGGTGACATCCCAGCCGATCACGCCCGAGAAAGTGCTGCAGGCTTTGGGGGTGGTGTAATGCAAGCGGCCCGGGCGCACCGCGCCCCGGCATGGCATCAAACGGCGCAGTAGCGTTCTTGCATTGCGGGGTCGTCAAGCAGGGCGCGGGCGCTGCTTGAGTAAACGATTTCGCCCTGGTCCAGTATGTATACCCGATCGGCAATTTCCAGCGCCAGTTCCACGTTCTGTTCGACCAGCAAAATGGTTTTGCCGCTTTTCTTGAGCTGTGTGAACAGCTCGAACATTTCGTCGACCAGTATGGGCATGATGCCTTCTGAAGGTTCGTCCAGCAAAATCATGTCCGGCTCGGCGGCGATGGCACGGGCAATGGCCAGCATCTGCTGTTCGCCGCCCGACATCGTGACGGCGTTTTGATGCAAGCGCTCTTTCAATCGCGGAAATGTCTTGGCGATCTGTTCGATTACTTCGGTTTCGCGAGCCTTCAGTGGCGATGCCACGATGCCCAGCCGAATATTTTCGATCACGCTCAGGCCCTGCACAATGCGCCGATCTTCCGGCACATAGGCCAGGCCTCGGGCAAAACGAGCGTGAGCCGGCTGGTTGATAAGGTCTTCTCCTTTGAAGCTGATTTTCCCCGAGCTGCGGTCAAGCAGGCCCATGATGCTTTTCAGGGTGGTGGTCTTGCCCGCGCCGTTGCGGCCCAGCAAAGCAACCACCTCGCCCGGGTTCACGTGCAGATCGACGTCTTGCAGGATGTGGCTTGACGCATACCAGGCGTTCAATTTTTCTATGTTGAGCATGGCGGCGTCCTAGTGTTGACCCAGATAAACGCGTTTTACTTCTTCGTTGCTGCGTATGTCGGCAGGTGTGCCCGATGCCAGGAATTCACCGTGATGCAAGACGATGATGCGATCGCTGATGCCCATGATCATTTTCATCTTGTGTTCGACCAGAATCACCGTGCGCGTAGATGCCACCTGCACGATCAGGTCCATCATCGAACGCGTTTCCTCGGGGCTCATGCCGGCGGTGGGCTCATCCATGAGCAGCAGCTTGGGGTCGGAAGCCAGCGCAATGGCGATTTCAAGCGCGCGTTGCTGGCCGTGGGCAAGCTCGCGCGCCAATCGATGCGCGTGCTGCTCCATGCCTACCGTGCGCAACAGTTGCATGGCTTTGTCCCCGAGCTGCAGGCTGCTTTGCCGGCGCCAGAGGTTGTAGCGCGAGACATGCGACTGCAGGGCGATCTCCACGTTTTGAACTGTAGTGAAGTTGGGAAAAATATTGGTGATTTGAAATGACTTCGAGATTCCCGCATGCGAGAACTGGTGGGGCTTGAGGCCGGCCAAGTCTTTACCCTCGAAGACGACCCGGCCTTCCGAGGGCGGAAAGGCGCCCGAGAGCACATTGAAATAGGTGCTTTTCCCGGCGCCGTTGGGGCCGATAATCGAAGTAAGCTTGCCGCGCTCAAACTCGATGGAGACATTTTTAAGGGCGGTGAAGGCGCCGAATCGGCGCGTCACGTTGTGTGTCTCGATAATAATGTTATTTGACATTCAGCTTCTCCAGTATGGTCCCCCACACGCCTTTCGGGAAGAACAGGACGAAGATGATGAAGATGCTTCCGACGTACAGTTGCCAGTGCTCTGTCCAAATCGAGAATACGTCTTGGATGAGCAGGAAAAGCAGGGCGCCGACGATGGGGCCGAAGAAAGTTCCCATGCCGCCCAGCAGGCAGATCATGACTATCAGCCCCGAGGTTTCATAATGCAGGGTTTCAATGGCGACACTGGATAAATTAATTCCATACAGCGCGCCGGCCAGGCCGCAGAACGCACCCGACAGCACAAATGTGATCAGCTTGGTGTTTTCGACATTGAACCCGCAAGCCCGCGTGCGGGTTTCGTTCTCGCGGATGGCGCGGATGGCATGGCCAAAAGGCGAAGCCAGTATGCGAGAAATAATCCATAGTCCCACGGCCACGAAGCAGAAGAAAAAGTAATACTTGTTGATGGGGTTCAGTACATCGACGGTGAAACCGAACAGATTGATTTCGGATACATTGACGCCGCGCAGGCCGTTTTCGCCGCCCGATGCCGGCATCTGGTAGATGATGAAGTAGACGCATTGCGACAAGGCCAAGGTGACCATGGCAAAGTAGATGCCGCGCGTACGTATGGCCAGCGCGCCGATAACCAGCGCTGCGGCGGCCGAGATGACAATGGCGGCCGGTATTGCAAGCCACCACGTTACGGCATGTTGGGCAATAAGTATCCCGGCCGCATAGGCCCCGATGCCCAAGAAGGCGGAATGGCCGAACGACAACATGCCCATGTAGCCGAAGATCAGGTTGTAGCCCAGGGCGTACAGGCCGAAAATCAGAATGTGCGAGGCCACCGAATAGTTGGGTGTCATCCAGGGCAGGGCGGCCAGAAACAGAACAGTGGCCAAGACCCGATGCCGGCGAATGGCTTCGAATATCGAGGGCGCTTTGGTTTGGTCGAGTGTCATGGTGCGGGTATTCATGGAGTCAACTCATTAAGCCGGCACGGCCGAACAGGCCCATGGGGCGAATCAGCAGTACAAGGGCCATGATCACGAACATGGATACCTTGGATGCCTCGGGATACAGGAATGCGGTCATGCTTTCGACGATGCCGACCAGCAGGCCGGCCACGATGGCGCCGGTAAGCGACCCCATGCCGCCCACAACCGTTACCACGAAAGCCACGATCAGCACATTGGTTCCCATCTCGGGAGCGATACCCTGCAAGGGGGCGGCAAGATAGCCCGCCAGCCCTGCGATACCCGTGCCAATCGCAAATACAATCAGCCAAATTCGGGAAATATCGACCCCCAGGACGCGTACTATCATGGGGTCTCGCGCCCCGGCGCGAATGATCAGCCCGAATGAAGTGCGTTCGATGAAAAGCCACAGGGCAAGCAAGACGACAATCGCCATGCCGATGACGAACAGGCGATACAGAGGGAACGGGCCGACGAAAATATTGACTGCGCCTTGCAAGGCCTCTGGAGTGCCAACCGGCAGGCCCTGCTTGCCGAAGATGATGCGAACAATCTCGACCATCACGTAGCCCAGCCCGAAGGTGAGAAGCAGGGGATAGTCGATGCCGCGCCCATACAGCGGCCGCACCAAATAACGCTCGACGACGATGCCGACCACTCCGGTGAGCACCGGCACGGCGACCAGGCAAATCCAGAAGTTGGGAACGTACTGATATAAGAAGTAACCGACGTAGGCGCCCACCATGAAAAAGGCGCCGTGGGCGAAGTTGACCACAGTCAGCATGCCGAAAATCAGCGACAGGCCGACGGCCATCAATACATAGATGGCGCCCAGGGCCAAACCGGTAAACAGCTGCAGGCCCAGCAGCTGGAGCATGAATGCATCCATGATGTCTCCGTAATCTTGTCAATGGCCGTGCCTCCGCCCCGCCGGGGAAGCACGGCCTTCCTTCCTACTTGAAGCCAAGCTCGTCGCAGCTACGCAGAATGTCCTCGGTGGGGGCGACGACATCCACGATCTTGAAGATATCGTCCGGGTTGTCTTCGGGCGCCTTCTTGGATTCGATGATCAGCACCGATTGCACAGCCTGGTGGTCGCAAGTGCGATAGTATTCGGGCCCCTTGTACGTGTCGTACTTGAGAGACTCGAGCGCATCCACCACTTTCTCGGTATCGGTCGTGCCGGCTTCCTTGACCGCCATCAGCAAGGACTTGACCGCGCCATAGGCCAATGCGCCATAGTCGGAGGGGTAGCTGTCGTACTCTTTTTTATAGAGGTCGTTGAGGTTTTTCGCGGTGTCGAACTGGTCTTGCAGGGCCCAGTAGTACGACGTGGCGCCAAGAACGCCTTCGTATGCCTCTGCGCCGGCGGCCTGGCGTGCCGTGTAAAGCAGCACGGGTGTCACGAACTGCATCCTGCCTTTAAGCCCGAACTGGCCTGCTTGCTGAATCGACACATGGTTGTCGCGGCCGAAGTTGTTGAAGACAAGTACATCGGGCCGCATGGCCGCCAATCGCGGCAAGAACACCGAATAATCCGAGGTGCCCAGGGGGTGGCGGATCTCTCCGACGATTTCGGCGCCCACTTCTTCGGCGACGCGGGTAAAGCCGCGTGCCATTTCGTGGCCGTAAGCATAGTCGGACGTCAAGAAAGCGATGCGCATGCCTTTCTTGAACACATGCCGGCCCACCGCCTGCGTGGTCATGTGCGGATTAAGCGCCTCGTGAAACGTGTAGCGCGACATGTCGGCGGCTTCGTTGATCGCATCCGACTGGCTGATGGAAATGTAAATGACCTTGCGTTGCTTGGTCACGTTGTTTGTCGACAGCTGCGTCGATGCCGACAAGCCCCCGATAATGAAGTTGACGTGGTCTTTATCGATAAGGTCTAGAGCGCGGTTGGCCGCTTCTCCGGGGTTGAGCTTGTCGTCTCGTACCAGCAGCTCGGCCAGGCGGCCGTCAAGCCCTCCGGCCTCGTTGAATTCTTTGACGGCCAGTTCGGCGTTGCGTACCTGATCCTTGGCTTCGGCGCCATAGGGGCCGGTCAGTGGTACAGGCAGCCCGATGCGTATGGGTTCAGACTGCGCCAATGCACCTGACACGCCAAACACCGATGCCAGGCACAAGACGTAAGTCCATTGTCTGATAGATTTCATGTCGTCTCCTTTGGTTTTGAACTACATGGTGCTGCAGACTTCGATATTGTTGTTATGTGGTGGGGGGGTGTTTCCCGGGTAGCCGTAAAAGCCGCGCCAAGGCATGCGGGGCCGCGGCGATAAAAGTGTCTATGGACACATCGAGCATGCCCGGGTTGATTTCATGGTCTGACGACGTGCCAAAGGCACAGCGCCTGATCCCGTGGTAGAAGATTCCGCCATGAAACATCCATACGTAGTCGAGCTCGTCGTTGGTGATGGGCTTGATTTCTGGCGGCACCATATGAAACTCTGCCCGCAATTCCGCGCATAGCGGAATCAATATCTTCGTTTCGATCAGCTCAAAAAAGCGTCGGTTGATGGGCACGTCTGCCAGGCCGGCGTAGATATACAGCCGCATCCAGTCGCGGTTGAAGATCACAGCCAGATAAGAGCGGTAGAAGCGCGCAAGCCGCTCGCGCAAAGGGATCGTTCTATCGCAAATGAGGCTTGGCCATTCGTCTTGCCACTTGTCGGTGAATACGGCCTTGAAGATCGCCTCGAAAAGGTCTTCTTTGGAATCGAAATAGCGAAACAGCAAGGGCTGGGTGACACCGATCTGGCGCGCCAGATCGTGGGTTGAGCCCGAAAACCCGTGCTCGGAAAAGAACGCAATGCTTTCGCGCAGGATTTGAGCGCGGCGCTGGTCGCGAGGCTGCCGGCGGGCACGCGGCGCCTCGACGCTGCTTGCTTCATCAGGACGATGGCTTTGGTCGCTCATTGGGCTGTCCATCCTCCATCGAGTTTCAGGCTGGCGCCCGTTATCATCGCGGCGGCCGGGGAAGCCAGATAGCACACGGCGGCAGCCACATCTTCGGCAGGCAAGAGCCGGCCCATGGGCAGGCGCTGCATCACCCAGTCGCGAAAGCTTTCTTCCTTGAAGAACGCCTCGGTCATTGGGGTTTGGACGAAGGTAGGGGCGACAGTATTGACCCGGATATTGTGGGTGGCAAGTTCCAGGGCCATGGATTTCGTCAGCCCTTCGACGGCATGCTTGGACATGCAATATACAGACCGGCGCACGGCCCCGACATGACCCATCTGCGATGAAATATTGATGATGCTGCCGCCATTGCCGTTGCCCATGATTTTGCGGGCGGCTGCTTGTGCGGTAAGGAAGACCGCGCGCACGTTCAGAAGCAGCAGTTCGTCGAGTTGCGCCGGCGTGACATCGACAAAGTCGGCTGGAATATTGGTTCCGGCATTGTTGACCAGAATATCCAGTTGATCGATGGCGTCCAGAGCAGCCTGCACCGCCTGCGGGTCGGTAATATCGCACACCACGGGCTGGGCGTGGCCGCCACCGGCGTTGATACTTTCAGCAAGTTCATTTAGTTGGGACGAATTGCGGCTAAGCACATAGGTTTTTGCGCCGGCGGCGGCCAGGCCTTGGGCGATGGCCGCGCCCAAGCCTCTGCCGGCGCCTGTGACAAGCGCCGAACGCCCATTCAGATCGAAGCTGCGGTAAGTGATCATGGAGTGAGGCTCGCAGTTTTGCCGTATTTGCGCACGCGATAATCGGCTTGCTCTTTATGGCCCCAGAACCGCTCTATGGCGCACAGGCGAGAGCAATACTCGCCTATCATCACGCTGGCTTCCGGCGTGCATTCTTGCCAGGTGCAAGTTTTAAGGAATTTTCCCACCCACAGGCCGCCAGTGTAGCGAGCCGCTCCCTTGGTGGGTAGCGTGTGGTTGGTGCCGATGACCTTGTCGCCGTAAGCCACATTGGTTTCAGGGCCAAGGAACAGGGCGCCGTATTGGCTCATGTTGTCCAAAAAGTAACGCGGGTTGCGTGTAAGCACTTCAACGTGCTCGTAGGCGAGTTTGTCGGCTTCGATGACGGCTTCGGCATCGTCATCGACAAGAATGATCTGGCCATAATCGGCCCATGCCTTGCCGGCGACTTCGGCGGTGGGCAGTACAGCCAGTTGGCGCTCGATTTCGGCCGGCAACGCAGCGGCCAGCTCGGCCGAAGTGGTGATAAGGGCGGCGGGCGAGGTGTATCCGTGCTCGGCCTGGCCCAGCAGGTCGCAAGCCACCATGCCCACTTCGGCGCTGTCGTCGGCAATAACCAGTATCTCGGTAGGGCCGGCAAAAAGATCGATACCCACCCTGCCGAACAACTGGCGCTTGGCCTCGGCGACGTACGCGTTTCCGGGGCCGACCAGCATATCGACCGGCTCGATGCTTTCGGTACCGATGGCCATGGCGGCTACGGCTTGAACACCGCCCAGAATATAGATTTCGTCAGCCCCGGCCAGTGCCATGGCCGCCACGGTTTCGGGGTGAGCCTGCCCGTCGGTGGGCGGCACACAGGCGATTACGCGAGGCACCCCAGCCACCTTGGCCGTGACGATGCTCATGTGGGCCGACGCCACCATGGGGTACTTGCCCCCCGGAACATAGCAGCCTACCGAACTGACCGGAATATGCTTGTGCCCGAGTGTGACGCCGGGAAGCGTTTCGACCTGGACGTCGTGCATGGATGCCCGTTGAATTTGGGCGAAATTGCGGATCTGTTCCTGTGCAAAACGGATGTCATCCAGGGTGGCCCGGTCGACCGAACTTACTATTGACTGGATCTGCTCGGCCTCAAGCTTGAAAGCGGGCGGCGTCCATCGGTCGAATTGTTGTGAATAGTCGCGCACTGCCTGATCGCCCCTTGCTTCTACGTCGGCAAGAATGGCTTCGACAGTCTGGCGCACTTGAGCATCAAGTTTTGCGCCGGCTTGCGCGTTGAGGGTGTGTTTAAGGATGCGTGCCAAGGTCAGCCTCCTTATTTGATCGCGATGGGGTTCAGCGGTGAACCCACGGCGCGAGTGATGGGCAGGGGCGGGGCGGTGAAAAGGAACTCGTACACGCCGTCGGCGGCGCAGTCTTCGGCGAGCTCTTTGAGGTTGAAAATCTCGCCCATGCTGATGCCTATCATGGGAATCACCACCCAGTGCCAGGGCTGGGTGCAATCGTCTGTTTCGTTGGGGCGGACTTCGCAGCCCCAAGTGTCGGTACAGATCGCTGCAATTTGCTTGTCGTAGATCCAATTGGCGGTATCGAAGGCCAGACCGGGGGCTTCGCCGCCCGCATAGCCGCCCCAATCACCCTCGGTTTTGCATCGTTCCATGTGGCCTGTGCGCACAATGACGAAATCGCCACGGCGCACCTCGACCCCCTGCGCTTTTGCCGTCGCGTCGAGATCGGCGACCGAAATGGCCTGGCCGTCTTCAAGAGAATCGACGCCGATGTGCCGGGCAACATCAAGCAGCACGCCGCGCCCAACCATTTTGGCCTTGACCTTTTCGATGCCGTTCTTATGAGCGCCATCGCTATCGACGAGGCGGGCATCGTAGCCGTTCCACATCTTTTCGCCATAGAAGATATGGCCCAGGCCGTCCCATTGCGTACCGCATTGCAGGGGCATGGAGACAGCGTCATCGGCGTAGCGCAACCCGCCTTCGTCCTGATTGCCGGCGACGGCGTCGGTGCCGGTGGCCAGCATGGTGTGGATGGGGTTGTATCGATTGCCCCATAGGCCTTTTTGCGGCCCCTCGCGGTCAAAATCAAGCGCCAGCGAAAAGACTCTGCCCTTGCGCACCAAGCCAGCCGCCGCTGTGACGTCTTCCGGGGTGACGTAGTTGAGGGTGCCGATTTCGTCGTCCGGCCCCCACTTGCCCCAGTTGCAGCATCGTTTGGCTGTCTCGTGAACCAGATCGATGGTGAATTTGTTCTCGTCGTAGCGATGGACCATGGATTTGTCTCCTTATTAATCAATCGATAATATATTTCGTTGACGGGACCTCTTCCAATACTATTTCTAAATCGATTTTGGTTTTACAGCTTGTTTTGCTTATCGACTGATTATTTCTGTCGGGTTGCGCGCTTTACCATTGAAGAATTTGTTTACCTACTTCGGTGCGGGCATGGCAAACTCGGCGCCTTTTTCGGTGCTTTCCGGCCACCGCTGCATGATGCTTTTTTGCTTGGTGTAGAAGCGCACGCCTTCTTCGCCATACACGTGCATGTCGCCAAACATGGATTTTTGCCAACCCCCGAAGCTGTGCCAAGCCATGGGAACGGGAATAGGTACGTTGATACCGACCATGCCGCACTGAATGCGCCGGCCGAACTCGCGGGCGATATGGCCGTCGCGCGTATAGCAGGACACGCCGTTGCCGAACTCGTGGCCATTGACCAATTCGAGTGCCGCGGCGAAATCATCGACTCGCACGCAAGACAGCACCGGACCGAAAATTTCTTCTTTATAGATGCGCATATCGGCGGTAACGTTATCGAACAAGGTGCCGCCGGTGAAGAAACCCTGCTCATGGCCGCTTACTTTATGACCGCGCCCATCGACCACCAGTGTGGCGCCTTCTTCCACGCCCAGCTGTATATAGCCTTCGACACGCTTCAAGGCTTCGTCTGTGACGATAGGCCCCATTTCAGCTTCTGGGTCCATGCCGTTGCGCACCTTCAGCGTTTCGGCTCTTTCTTTGAGCCGGGGCATGATGCGGTCGGCCACGCTGCCGACCAGCACGGCGACCGACACAGCCATGCACCGCTCACCGGCTGAGCCATAGGCCGCGCCCGTTAGTGCGTCGATAGCTTGATCAAGATCGGCGTCAGGCATGACGACCAGATGGTTTTTGGCGCCGCCCAAAGCTTGTACGCGCTTGCCGAAATGGGCGGCTTGTTCGTAGATATACTTGGCAATGGGGGTCGACCCGACAAAGCTGATGGCTTTGATGTCGGGGTGGGAAAGCAGTGCATCGACTGCTGTCTTGTCTCCTTGGACGACGTTAAGCACACCTTCGGGCAAGCCTGCTTCATGGAAAAGCCGCGCCATGTACAGCGACGCGGAAGGGTCGCGCTCGCTGGGTTTCAAGATGAAGCAGTTGCCCGCGGCGATGGCTACCGGGAACATCCAGCAGGGCACCATGCAAGGAAAATTGAAGGGGGTGATGCCGGCGACCACGCCCAGCGGCTGGCGCAGTGTCCAGTTGTCCATGCCCGTGGCCACCTGGTCGGTGAAGTCGCCCTTGAGCAACTGCGGAATGCCGCAGGCGAATTCGATAACGTCTATGGCGCGTGAGACTTCGCCTTGGGCATCGCTGAAAACCTTGCCATGCTCGGCGGTAATGATGGCTGCCAAGGCGTCTCGATGCTGGTTCATCAGATCAAGAAACTTGAACATTACACGCGAGCGACGCAACGGCGAGGTGTCGGCCCAGGCGGCAAACGCCTTCTTGGACGAAGCCACGGCCTGCTCGACATCTTGCGGCTCGGCCAGCAGAACCTGGCGCGCCACCCGGCCCAAGGCCGGGTTATAGACATCCTTGCTTCGTTGGGCGGTTCCGGATGTAATTTGGCCGTTGATGAAATGGCCGACGTCGGCGGTATCGGTATAGGCTTGCATAGGGCTTCTTTGGAGGCTGTGACTGTGTTTGAGTCTTGGTATATGGAGCCCAGTTTACGTATGCGATTGTGTTCGCGATAGACCAGAAGGCTGGATTCATTGTTCAAAATAATGAATAATCAGCCGTATGAAAGACAAGAAAATAACCGCCTTGTGGTCCCATGTGCATTGGTTGGCCGTGTTGGCCGAGCAAGGCAGTTTCACGCGCGCGGCCGCTTACCTGAATGTAAGCAAGGCGGCCATGAGTCAACGCATCGCCGAGCTTGAGCAGGCGGCCGGCGTGCCGCTGGTACGGCGCACCACCCGAAGCGTGCGGCTAACCGAGGCCGGTGAGCAACTGGCTGAAAATACACGCGCTGCTTTCGACCAGATCGCCGATAGCTTCGAGGCGGTGCGCGAGCAGGCGATTACCCCGCAGGGCACTTTGCGGCTTAGTGCGCCCGTGGCTCTTGCGCGCCAGCAGCTCGTGCCGCGCCTGCCCCGGTTCCTTAAAGAAAACCCGCGGATTCGAATTGAGCTCGATCTGTCCGATCAGCTCAGCTCATTATCCGGAGAGGGGTTCGATCTTGCCATTCGCCATACATCGACGCCCCCGCCCAACTATGTCGCCTGGGCCTTGTGTGATGTACGTTCCGTGCTTGTGGCCAGCCAGGATTATCTCGATCGTCATGGGTCGCCTGATCATCCATCCGTCTTGGCCGATCACGCCTGTCTTCACTATCCACGCCGGCAAAGCACTACTGTGTGGACGTTCGAGCGCTCTGGCAAAAAGCCCGCAAGTCAGCACAATTTCGTCGTGCCGGTCAGCGGGCCGTTTGCAGTCAACAACAGTGAAGGTTTACGGCGCGCGGCAGAGGCGGGCCTGGGTATTACAGTGTTGCCCGATTTTTCCGCACAGCGTGCGCTGGAGCGGGGCGATCTTGTCCATGTGCTGCCCGGCTGGCAACCCGTGGGGGTGTTTGGTGATTCACTTTATGCGATCAGGCCCTACACCCCTCATGTGCCGCGCGCAACGCAGTTGCTGGTGGCGCACTTGCGTGAGGCACTCAAAAGCGGCTTCCCGCTCGATACGGGTTCAGTGGGCTGATTCCAGGTCAAGATATTGCAGTGACACGGCGGTTTCACGCATGAGCGTGTCCGGGGCTCGATAGCGGAAGGCCATTTGTTGTTGATGCTTGGAGTCGAAACTGGTTTGCAGGCTGGCCCCCATGTTGCGGGCTTGTCTGACTATGGCCTGGCCGAATCGGCTTCGTTCCGCTTGATAGGCGCCAAGGGCCGCCTGAAGACTGGGTTGAGTGCTTAGCGCACGGGTCAATTCGATGGCGTCGTATGCCGCTTTGGTAACACCCATGCCTGAATGAGGACGGGCGACATAAGCGGCATCGCCGAGCAGCGCAACGCGGTCCGACACCATTTGCTCTGTTTCCAGGTCGAAAATAGGCTGGAAGAACAGCTGTGATGTCTTGTGAACGATCTCTGCAAACTCGGGGGCAAGCGTCGCGGTGGCGGAAGCACGTACCTCGTCGAGTATGTCGGGCCGAATCGCACCGGGAGGGATGCCGCCCGCATGCCACACGCCTGCGGCATCAGTTTGCAAGCGCCGAAGTTCAGTATCTTCGGGGGCGGGTCGGTACCAGACAAAATTGATGCGCCTTTCACCTTCGGCGAGGGCGTTGGCCTTTCCGGCTACGGGATAGGTCAACATCTGTTCGTGAGGCGGCAAGCAGAAAGCAAAACGCTCCATCAGAGCCCCCCGAGTGTGCGTGCTTAGATCGGACTCTTCGACGAGCCCGCGCCAAGCGACGTAGCCGGCATATAAGGGGCGGGCGTTTGGCATGTACTGCGCGCGTGTCGTGGAACGGATGCCGTCGGCGCCGATCAACAACTCGCCGTTGGCGTGCGAGCCGTCGTCGAAGTAGGCGGTTACGCCGTCGGCGTCCTGCTCGATATGGGCCAGAGCCTTGCCGCGATGGTAGTGCTGCACAGGAAACGCTTCTTCAAGTACCTGCAACAGGCGGCTCCAGGCGGTAAGTACTTGTGGGTAGGGCAAGTACGCAATGGTGTGGCCATGAAGATCGACAGTAATTCTGCTTGCAACACTTACACCCAATGTTTCGTCGACTTGCGCGCCCGCGCATTGCAAGGCATGCAAAAGCTCTTGATGGGTGACGATGCCGGCGCCGCGGTCCGACAGCGGCCCTGGCACGCGCTCATAGATATCGGCCTGCCAGCCGGCGCGATGCAGCAAGTTTCCCGCAAACAGGCCGCCCATTGACCCACCCACAATAATCGCCTTGCGCTGTTTCTTGATCTTGTCCATGCGAAGGCCTTTTACGATTGAGCGGATTGACGCGCCGGCCCTTCAGAGGCGGGGTAGTTGAGCTCGATGGTAATGCCGCTGGGATCTTCCAAAAACAGTTGCAAAAGGCTTAGCGAAGGAACATCTCGTTCACGCCAAGGCAGGCCGTGTTGTTCAAGCCGTGCCCGCATGTCGGAGACATCGGTTGCCAGGAATGCCATGTGGTCGACGGCGCCGCCGCCTTTCATGGAGTCGATGTCTCGGTCACCCAGGTATTTGCGCAACCCTTCCGGGTTGTCGGGGTCGATGCCGATCAGGTGGACGACGCCATTCGATGTGGGGTAGGGCTCTTCGTTATAAAGCCAATGCCCGGGAAAATCGAATGGCGGGCGAAACCCCGCTTTGAAGCCCATGATATCGGTGTAGAACCGCAAGGATGCATCCAGATCCAGAGTGCGGACCGAATAATGGTCGAGGCGCTTGATTGTCATGGCAGGTCTCCAGCGGTACGCATGAATGTGTCGCGCAACTCTTATTTATCAATTGGTAAATAAGAGTTTACCACCATTAACGTCGGGGCTCAAAACCGTTGGGTGGATACAGCCGGAGCAGGGGGTAAAATGGCTTTTTCGCCCGGACCCTAACTTCAGCATCATGTCCCAGTTTCTCGTTGCGGCGCTGTACCGATTCGTGCAGCTAGCCGACTATCGCGCTTTGCGCGACCCCCTTTTTGATTATTGCCGGGCACACGACGTGTGCGGAACCTTGTTGTTGGCCGAAGAAGGCATCAATGGCACCATTGCGGGGCCCGAGGCAGGTGTGCGGGCGGTGTTGCAATATCTGCGTGACGATCCCCGCCTGGCATTGCTTGAGCATAAAGAGTCATGGGCCGACAGCCAGCCGTTCTACCGGCTTAAAGTCAAACTCAAGCGCGAGATCGTCACCATGGGGGTGCCGAACGTGCACGCGCAGACCATGGCCGGCGCCTACGTGCGGCCAGAGCAATGGAATGATCTGGTCGCCGACCCCGATGTCGTCGTCATTGACGTGCGCAACGATTACGAGGTTGCCATCGGCTCCTTCGAAGGCGCCGTCAATCCGCAGACACGCAGCTTTACCGAATTCCCTGAATGGGTAGAGCAGCAATCAAGCGAGGGCGGGCTGCTTGATCCGAAAAAGAAACCTCGGGTCGCCATGTTTTGCACCGGTGGCATACGCTGCGAAAAATCGACAGCCTATTTGCGTTCCCGGGGGTACGACGAGGTCTATCATCTTGAAGGCGGCATTCTTAAATATCTTGAAACCGTACCGCAGGATGAAAGCCGGTGGGACGGCGAATGCTTTGTCTTTGACGAGCGTGTTTCGGTCGATCACGGACTGGCGCCGGGGCAGTACGAATTGTGCCGCGCATGCCGCCTGCCGCTGTCCGAGCAGGACAAGGCCGCGCCTCAGTATGTAGAAGGCATCAGTTGCCCTCATTGTCACGGCACGCATACGCCCGAACAGATGCGACGCTTCCGTGAAAGACAGAAACAGGTCGAGCTGGCACGCAAACGCAAGACCCGGCACATCGGGGCGGCGATGCCGGCCAAGCCGATACTCGAGCGCGAAACCGACGACTAAGCGCAGTTGAATTCATCGCGCAAACCGATCAACCTTAATTCAGGAGGCCGTCATGATCACAACGCCGTTTTCCCAATCTTTCGATCTGCGCCATCCCATTGTGCTGGGCCCCATGGGGGGCGTGGCGGGCGGGCGGCTGGCCGCGGCGGTTTCCAATGCGGGTGGACTCGGCATGTTGGGTGGCGGCTATGGTGATCTTGACTGGCTCAAGACCGAACTGGCGCTGGTCAGGGAGCTTTCCACGCGGCCCTGGGGGGCCGGCTTCATTACATGGAATATTTCCGAAGCGGCGCTGGAACTGGTCCTCGAGGCGCGGCCTTCGGTGATGATGCTGTCGTTCGGGGATCCGGGCAAGTACGCCGCCACCATCAAGAACGCCGGATGCAAGCTGATCTGCCAGGTTCAGGACGTGGCGGGCGCCCAGTTGGCCCGCCAGGCCGGGGCCGATGTGATCGTGGCCCAAGGTACTGAGGGCGGCGGCCATGGCGGCGCGCGCGCCACCATGGCCTTGTTGCCGGCGGTGCTCGACGTGGCATCCGGCATTCCCGTGCTGGCCGCCGGCGGCATCGCAGATGGCCGGGGTGTGGCCGCTGCGCTTGTAATGGGCGCGCAGGGGGTACTGATGGGAACACGTTTTTACGCAACCCGTGAAGCTCTCGGCCATGAGCAGGCCAAGCAAAAGCTGGTGCAGGGCCGGGGCGACGATACGCGCCGCACTCGTGTCTTCGACATTGTGCGTGGCTACGATTGGCCTGAGGGTTACACCGGGCGTGCGTTGCGCAACCCCTTCATGCAGCGATGGGAAGGCCGCGAGGGTGAACTGGCCGACAAAGTGTCCACCGAAGGCCCGGCGTTCTGGGCGGCCGCAGCCGACGCCGACTACGACGTGGCCATGGTGTGGGCGGGCGAGGCGGTCGACCTTATCGACTCGGTGCCTTCGGCGGCTGAAGTAATTGAGAGCATCAGTGCCCAGGCCGAGCAGCGGTTGCGATCCGCCTCGGGCCTGCTAGTATAGAAGTACGTGTCTACTTCATCTGAACTTCCCATACTTTATTCCTTTCGCCGTTGTCCCTATGCGATGCGCGCGCGGTTGGCCTTGGCGGTAAGCGGCCGGCGCTGCGAATTGCGAGAGGTGGTTCTGCGAAACAAGCCCCAGGCATTGCTGCAGGCATCGCCCAAGGCAACGGTGCCGGTGTTGGTGTTGCCCGATGGCGTAGTCGTGGAGCAAAGCCTGGATATCATGCTGTGGGCCTTGCGCATGCACGACCCAGAGGGGTGGCTCGCGCCCGAAGAGGGCAGCCTTGCGGAAATGCTCTGCTTGATCCAAGAATGCGATGAGCGCTTCAAGCCCAAATTGGACCGCTACAAATACCCGGGGCGGTTCGTGGCTGAGTTCGTCCAGCAGCGCGTTACATCAAGTATGACCCCGGTCGCCCTTGATAAGACCCAGGCATCGTTCCATCCGTCTACGGAAGCCGCCCCCGATGACGCCCAAGAACCCCGCCATCCGTCTAAGGAAGTCGCACCCATAGTTGACGAAGCTGCGTTGTCGGCATGGGCGGTTACGCAGCGGGATGCCGGCGGAGCATGGCTGGCTTCGCTTGAAGCCAGGCTCGCAAAAAGCGCCTGGCTGTTTGGCCCGCGTCGCGCGCTGGCCGATATGGCCATTGCACCGTTTGTGCGCCAGTATGCGCATGTCGACAAAGAGTGGTTCGACGCCCAGCCATGGCCAGGCCTTCAGGCCTGGCTAAGCACATGGATGGAATCCCAGCTGTTTGCCGCTGTCATGACCAAATATCGGCCCTGGGCCCCGGATACGACGGGCGAACTGTTTCCCTAGCTGTGCCGGCTATGGCGGGCCCACGCTCGTGCAGCCGCGCATTCCTGCAGCCAGGCGTATCTTCTGCCACGCGTTCATGTTCACCCGCTGCAACTCATCGCGGCGCCCAAGACAGAGGCGCCGCAGCAGCGATTACTCCATGCCCGGGATGACAGTGGAGAAGCCGGCATCCACGTGGGTGATCTCACCTGTGACACCGGCGGCCAGATCAGATAACAAGAAGGCAGCGACGTTGCCGACGTCTTCGATGGTGACGTTGCGGCGCAGCGGCGCATGCGATTCGACGAATTTGAGGATGGAGCCGAAATCCTTGATGCCGCTGGCTGCAAGCGTCTTGATCGGCCCGGCGGAAATGCCGTTGGCCCGAATGCCCATCGGGCCAAGCGCAGCCGCCAGATAGCGCACCGAGGCTTCGAGCGAGGCTTTGGCCAGGCCCATGGTGTTGTAGTTGGGTACGACTTTTTCGGCGCCCAGGTAGGTTAGGGTAAGCA
This sequence comes from Pusillimonas sp., assembly GCF_044464525.1. Taxonomy (NCBI): domain Bacteria; kingdom Pseudomonadati; phylum Pseudomonadota; class Betaproteobacteria; order Burkholderiales; family Alcaligenaceae; genus Pusillimonas; species Pusillimonas sp. The sequence continues at coordinate 65,918 of NZ_JBIQLE010000003.1, read as the reverse complement.
CTGAGCTGTTGCGATCCTTGAGCAGCGGCAGCGCGGCCTTGGCCAGGGCGGGGAAGCTATAGGCGGATATATCGTGCGCGACGCGGAACCCTTCCCGCGACAGGCCTTCAAGGAAATCACCGGCGATGGCTTCGCGCGGCGCAAAGCCGATCGAGTGCACAAGGCCGTCGAGGCCGCTCCATTGGTTGCCAAGTTGTTCGATGGCGGCGTCGATGGATGCATCTTCAGCCACGTCGCAAGAAAGCACGATCTTGCTGTCCAATTGGGTGGCAAAGCCTTCAACACGCTCTTTGAAGCGTTCGCCAACATAGGTAAACGCCAGCTCGGCTCCTTGGCGGCGGCAGGCCTGGGCGATGCCGTAGGCGATGGAGCGATTGGACAATACGCCTGTAACCAGGATGCGCTTGCCTTTTAAAAAACCCATGTTGTTGGTCCTGTTGTATGTGGATATAGGCTAGCCGTGAACATTTGTGCCCGGGATGCGAAGCCGCTTGCCTCGGGACAGATTGTTGTTGGGCAGGTTGTTTAGCTTGCGCAAGGCATCCACCGAAGTGTTGTAGCGCTTGGCCAGCGCAAACAGCGTGTCGCCCTTGCGGACAGTGTGTGTGCGAACGTTGGCGCCGGCGCTGCGCACGACGACCACGTCGCGCTTGCCGCTTGCCGCAGTTGTACCAGGCCGGGTCGGGGCGCTTGTGCCGGCCGGAACTTCAAGCGAGGCCAACTGGATGCCACCGCCGGTGGGGGGGCTTTCGGGTACGACCAGTGTTTGGGCCACGGCGCGCGTGCTTTTCTTGCTTAACCCGTTCAACGTGCGCAGTTCGTCGAGCGGCAGGCCGAATTTCTTGGCAATTGCTGCATAAGATTCGCCCTTGCTGGCCTGATAGGTTGTCCAGCTGCCGAGCTTGTCTTTATAGGCTTCGAGGTTTGCGTTGAAGATATCGACGCGGTCTGTAGGCAGCAGCAGCGTTGGCTTATGCTCGGCAAGGAAGATGGGTCGATTGAACGAGGCGTTGAGGGCCTTGAATTCGTCGAGCGGCATCTCGGCAAGCTGGGCTGCTGTCGCCAGATCAAGCGACGGCGGTTCAATGACCGTGGTGAAATAGGGCTCGTTATGGACTTTTGGCAGAGTGAGTCCGTATTTTTCGGGGTCGGCGATGATGTTCTTGATTGCCTGCAGCTTGGGCACGTAATTTCGCGTTTCACCCGGCATGGCAAGCGCCACGTAATCGGTGCGCAGCCCTTGACCCGCATTGCGCTCGATGGCCCGCTTGACCGCGCCTTCGCCCCAGTTGTACGAGGCCAGCGCCAAGTACCAATCGCCTTGGAAATCGTACAAATACGTTAGATATTCGAGGGCGGCGTTGGTAGAGGCGATGGGGTCGCGACGCAAATCGCGCCACGTATCCTGCTTGAGGTTGTAATGCAGCCCGGTGCTGGGAATGAACTGCCACAGGCCCGATGCCTTGGCGCGCGAATAGGCGGTGGGGTTGTAGGCGCTTTCGACAAAAGGCAGCAGGGCCAGTTCAGACGGCAAACCCCGGTCTTCAAGTTGCTCGATGATGTAGTACAGATATTTGCTTGCACGCTCGCTCATGCGATAGACCGACTGGGGATGAGAGGCGTAATAGGCTGTCCATTCGTCGACCAGGTCGGACTGCAGGTTGGGAATGGCGAAGCCGCGGCGGATGCGGTCCCACATGTCGCGCGGAGGGTGGGTCAGGTCGACGGTGCGCGAGGTGTCGGCGGCACGGTACGAGGTTTTGACAGGGGTATGGTTGGAATTGCTTGCGCAACCGGCCAGGGCGGCTACAAAGAGCAGGATGAGAAGTCGCAGGCAGTTCATGGTTTGTTATTGAAAATTGTTTTTCCATTCGCGTAGACAGGCAAAAACGGCAACAGCCGAATCAAGCGGCGCCTTGGCGTGGGCTCGGGCTGCTGCGGCGACTTCTTCTTGCAACGGACGCAGGAATGGGTTGGTTTCCAGCTCGTCGCCGATGGTCGATGGCACGGTCGGCAAGCCTTGCTCGCGAAGCTTTTGTGCCGTTTTCCAACGTTGTTGCAATGCCGGATTGTCGGGTTCGACCTGCAGGGCCCAGCGAAGGTTCGACAGCGTGTACTCGTGAGCACAGCACACCAGGGTTTCCAGCGGCAGTTCCTTGAGCTTGCTTAGCGAATTCCACATTTGGCCCGGTGTGCCTTCGAAGAGTCGTCCGCATCCGGCGGCAAATAGTGTATCACCGCAAAATACCAGGGGGGTTTCTTCGTCCATGTAGCCGAAATAGGCAATATGGCCGGCAGTATGGCCGGGAACATCAAGCACCGAAAGCCGCAAACCCACGCTTTCTATGAAAACCTCGTCGTCTTCCTTTAGCCGTACGTCGCAGGCAGGTAGGGTTTCGCCTAACGGACCGTAGACGGGGGCGCCGGTGAGTTCCTTAAGAGCGACAACACCGCCGACGTGATCAGGGTGGTGGTGTGTAAGTAGAATAGCGTCCAGATTTAACTGGTATTCTTTTAGAAACGCCTCGACCGGCTCGGATTGGCCCGGGTCGACAACCACGGCGCGACCATTACGGCTAAGCACCCAGATATAGTTGTCGCTAAACGCCGGTACGGGTGTCAATAGGCTGGTATTGTGTGCCATCGTTGTTTCCACCTAAATGCAAGGAGCTCATGTGTCTGTTTCTTCGGGCCAGCCCCTGGCTGTCGAGCTAGCGCAATGGCTGGCTACGCCGGTCGGCCAATACGTGCAAAGCTGGGAACAGAAAAAAATCGATGGCATGGTTGCCAACGTGTTTGGCTACCATGCCATGCAAATCGGCCAGCCCCAATGGGATTTACTGCAAGCCAATCGGATTCCGAACAAAGATCGTACGCACTCGTGCTGGGATGAAGCGCAGCAGCACGAGCTTAAAGTTGCGTTATATGCCGAACCCGAATACCTGCCTTTGGAAAGCCAGAGCATCGACCTACTGATATTACCCCATGTGCTTGAGTGTTCCAATAGTCCGCACCAGGTGTTGCGCGAGGCCGAGCGGGTATTGGTGCCCGAGGGCCGGGTGGTAATTTCGGGGTTCAATCCATGGAGCCTCTGGGGCGCGCACGAGCGTGTGCCCGGCCTGGATCCCATCGTACCGGTTCCGGCGCACATGCAGGTATCGTTGGGTCGTCTCAAAGACTGGTTCAAATTGCTTACCTTCGAGGCAGATCGTGGACATTTCGGTTGCTATGCGCCGCCCTGCGTCAGCGCCAAATGGCTCGACCGCTGGTCTTTCATGGAGTCTGCCGGGGATCGATGGTGGCCCGTCTGCGGCGCGGTCTACGTGGTGTCGGCGGTCAAACGGGTGGCGGGGGTACGCCTCATCGGGCCCGCCTGGAAAGACAAGAAACAGCGCGTTCGTCGCGCAGCGGTCGTTGCCGGCCGCCATTCCGGCGCCATGAGGGCGCGCGACATATTGAATCAATGCAATCATGAGTAGTAATCCTGTTGAAATCTGGACCGACGGCGCCTGCAAGGGAAACCCTGGCTGGGGCGGCTGGGGCGCCTTGTTGCGCCAGGGCCGCCACGAGAAAAAGCTGTACGGCGGCGAACCTGACACCACTAATAACCGCATGGAGCTCCTGGCCGTGATCGAGGCACTGAAGGCTTTGAAGCGGCCTTGCGAAGTCGTTGTGCACACAGATTCCCAATATGTGCAAAAAGGCATGACGCAATGGATAAGCAACTGGAAACGCCGCAATTGGCGCACCGCCGACAAGAAGCCGGTAAAAAATGCAGACCTTTGGCAAGAGCTTGACGAACTTGTCAGCCGGCACGAGGTCACATGGAAGTGGGTTCGCGGACATGCGGGCGATGTGGGCAATGAGGCTGCAGATCAGTTGGCCAATCTGGGAGTCGAGCACGCGCGCTCGCTGGTTTCGACTGCAAACACCGGATAAAAGGCGTTGTTACCTATTTTTTGGCCGCGAGCCGGGACGACTGCGCTACTATCTGCGACGGTAGGATACAGACTGTTATTTCCATGAAAACAAACATATTGGGTTGGATCGTCGCACTGGGCGCGGGCGCGGTGATAGGCGTAGTGGGAGCTGGATGGTGGGCCGATAAACAGCCGGCCGCTGCTCTGGGCAACGCCGGCGCGGCCCAACCGGGCCAAGCTGCCGCAGCGCCGTCGGGCACTCGAGTCGAGGTTGCGCCCGCAGTGCTCGAGTCCATGCCACGCAGCGTCTCGGCCGTGGGCACCTTGCGCTCACGCGATTCCGTGGTGCTGCGCTCTGAGATCACCGGCCGCATCATCGAGATCAATATCGAAGAAGGCGGCAAGGTCGAACAGGGCCAAGTGGTACTGCGTCTTGATGACAGCGTGGCCAAAGCCCAATTGCAACAGGCTGAAGCCAGCCTGGCTCTGGCCGCCAGCCAAGACAGGCGAGCCGGCGAACTGACGCGTCAGGGCTTCATCAGCAAGCAAGCGCGCGACGAAGCCGCCAGCCAGTTGCAGGTGCAGCGCGCCGCAGTTGCCCTGGCCAAGGCCCAGCTTCAAAAAAACACCATTGTCGCCCCCTTCGACGGCCTGATCGGATTGCGCAACGTATCAGTGGGCGATTACGTGGGCCCCGGCGACACCTTGGTGCCGATCGAATCCGTCGACCCCCTGCAGGTCGATTTCCGCATTCCCGAACAGTATCTGCCGCTGGTCCATCCCGGCCTCAAATTGCTTTTGTCCTTCGATGCGCTGCCGGACATGGTGCGCGAGGGCGAGGTCAGCGCCATCAACCCTTCCATCGATGTGGGCGGGCGTTCCATTCTGTTGCGCGCTAATGTGGGCAACGCCGACGACACCTTGCGGCCAGGCGTGTTTGCACGTGTCGAACTTAGGTTCGCCGACGACCGGGTGCTGACCGTTCCTGAAACCGCCTTGGTGCCCTCGGGAGAAGACCGCTTCGTGTTTCGCGTGGTCAACGGTAGTGTCGAGCGCGTTACCGTCAGGATAGGCCAGCGCAGGTCCGGCCGTATCGAAATCACCTCGGGCCTGAATGAAGGCGACGAGGTGGTCGTGGCGGGCCTGCAAAAAATCTCCGACGGAGCTGCCGTAGTCGTTGACAGACCCGCGGCACCGGCCCAGCCATGAGGCAGCCATGATTCTGTCCGATGTTTGCATCAAGCGGCCTGTTTTCGCCACGGTGTTGTCGCTGGTCATTGTCTTAATCGGCCTGATCTCTTATGACCGCCTGACTGTTCGCGAATATCCGGCCATCGATGAGCCGGTGGTTTCTGTGCGCACCGATTACAAAGGGGCTTCGCCCGAGGTGATCGAGTCGCAGGTTACCAAGCCGCTTGAAGACCAGTTGGCGGGCATGGAAGGCGTCGACGTCATGACATCGCGCAGCCGGTCCGAGCGCAGCTTCATCAATATCAAGTTCAATCTCGACCGAGATCCCGACGCAGCAGCGGCCGACGTGCGCGACAAAGTGGCGCGCGCGCGGCGGTTCTTGCCGGATGAAATCGACGAGCCCATTATCAGCAAGGTCGAGGCCGACTCCAGCCCCATTATCTTCTTGGCTGTCAATGCAGGCAGCATGAATACGCTGGAAGCTTCCGACTACATTACGCGCTACGTAAAGACGCGATTGTCGGTGCTGCCCGGGGCCGCCGAGGTGCGTATTTACGGCGAGCGGTTGCCTTCGATGCGCATCTATGTCGATCGCGCCAAGCTGGCCGCTTATCGTCTAACTGTGCAAGACATCGAGGATGCCTTGCGTTCGCAGAACGTCATGATTCCCGCGGGCCGGATCGAGTCCGAAATGCGCGAGTTTTCGGTGGTGTCCACCACCGACCTGCAAACGGTGGCGCAATTCCGTGACGTTATCGTCGCCAATGTGCAGGGCTATTCGGTACGCATGCAAGACGTTGCCGATGTGCAGATCGGCCCCGCCGACGAACGCATCATCGCGCGGTTCAATGGTTCAAACGGCCTGTTGATCGGCATTACGAAGCAATCAACCGCCAATCCGCTTGATCTTTCAAAGGCCATGACTCAAGAGGTGGCCCTGATCAACCAGGGGCTGCCCGAAGGCATGAGCCTGGATATCGCATACGACAGCTCGGTATTCATTCAGGAGTCGATCAAGTCGGTGTACTTCACCATCGGCGAAGCCATCATCCTGGTGATACTGATTATTTTCTTCTTCCTGCGCAATGTGCGCGCCAGCCTCATTCCCATTGTCACTATCCCGGTTTCGTTGGTCGGCGCCTTCGGCATCATGTATTTCATGGGGTTCTCGATCAATACGCTGACCCTGCTTTCCATGGTCTTGGCCATTGGCCTGGTGGTGGACGACGCCATCGTCATGCTTGAGAATATCTATCGGCACATGGAAGAAGGCAAAACCCGACTGGAAGCGGCCTTCATTGGTTCCAAGGAAATTGGCTTCGCCATTGTCGCCATGACCCTCACCCTGGTTACGGTCTATGCGCCCCTGGCGTTCGCCACCGGTCGCACCGGCCGCCTTTTCATTGAATTTGCATTGACACTGGCGGGCGCCGTGCTGGTGTCGGGCTTTGTGGCGCTGACCCTCACACCGATGATGTGCGCAACGATATTGCGCCATCAAAGTGGACACGGCAAGGTCTATACCTTTATTGAAAATCTTCTGGTGGGCCTGACGAATCGCTATCGGCGCAGTCTCAAGCTGGCCTTGCACCATCGAGCCATCGTGCTGGTGCTGGGCCTGGTCGTAGCGCTGGGCAGCGTTGTGTTGTTCAAGACGGTCAAGAGCGAGCTTGCGCCCGTAGAAGATCGCGGCGTCATTTACGGCATCGTCACCGCCCCTGACGGCGCCACGCTCGACTACACCCTGGAAAGCATGCGGCGAATCGAAACCATGTACGCCGACATACCCGAGGCGTCGGGCAACCAGACGGTCATTGGCTTTCCAACCGTGGTCGACGGTTTCGCCATCCTTCGGCTCAAGCATTGGAACGAACGCGACAAATCTCAGCAAAGCATTGCAGACGAGCTTCGTCCCCAATTCAATGCGCTGCCCGGCGTGCGCGCCTTTCCCAGCAACCCGGCTTCGCTGGGGCAGCGGGCAACATCGAAGCCGGTCGAGTTCGTGATTCTGAGCCAGGCTTCATACCCCGAAATGGCTCGCTTAACCGATGCCTTCATGGAGCGTCTGGAGCAGTATCCGGGCTTGCAAAACCTTGAGACCGATTTGCGCCTTAACACCCCCGAACTGCAGGTGCAGGTCAATCGCGACAAGCTGGCCGATGTCGGCATCGACGTGGGCACAGTGGGGCGCACCCTGGAATCCATGTTGGGCGGGCGCCAGGTGACACGCTTTCGAGACGGCGGAGAGCAATACGACGTTATCGTCCAGGTCAAGAAAGAAGACCGTGCCGACCCCAAGGACATCTCCGACATCTATGTGCGCACCGGAGACGGCGGCATGGTGCAGCTTTCCAACTTTCTTGACGTAAGCGAAAGCGTATCGCCACAGTCGCTTAACCACTTCAACCGCCTGCGTGCCGTCAAGGTGCAAGCCGCGGTTGCGCCGGGCTATGCCCTGGGCGAAGTGCTGGAGCATATGCAGGAAGTCGCCGTCGAAATGCTGCCCGACACCGTCCAGACCGACCTGGACGGCCAGTCTCGCGAGTTTCGCGATTCTTCCGGCAATATCTATCTGGTTTTTGTGATGGCGCTGGTATTCATCTACCTTGTGCTGGCCGCACAGTTCGAAAGCTGGCGAAACCCGCTGATCATTATGTTGTCAGTGCCCCTTTCCATGACAGGAGCTTTGCTGGCCTTGTTGATATCCGGAGGGTCGCTGTCAATCTATAGCCAGATCGGCCTTATCACGCTGGTGGGGCTGATCACCAAGCACGGTATTCTTATCGTAGAGTTCGCCACCCAGCTTCGCGCCGAGGGCATGGAAAAGTTCGAGGCTGTGATGCAGGCCAGCGTACTGCGCTTGCGCCCCATCTTGATGACCACCGGCGCCATGGTGCTGGGCGTGCTGCCGCTGGCCTACGCCACCGGCGCCGGCGCAGAATCTCGCCAGCAAATCGGCTGGGTGCTGGTGGGCGGATTATTGCTGGGAACCGTACTAACCTTATACGTGGTGCCTGTTGCCTATACCCTGATCGCCGGCAAGGTACGGCGTTAAGACGCCGCCCGCCGCCTGGGAGCATATTGCGGGGCAGGCATATTGTGGGTGCGCCAAGGCAAGTTGGGCCGCGTTTATAGGGCGTGAATACAGGCGCGGCTGTGCGAGCGGGCCCGGACCGTTCTACAATCGATGGCGGGGCCGGTCTCGGACGGCCTTTGTTTTTGTTCCTAATCAGGGCCGGTACGCTTCGGTCGGCGACCAATACGCCGAAGCACAGGCCCCATATAGAAAAGCTTCTTTCATGCGCCAAATCATTCTCGATACCGAAACCACAGGCCTGGACCCCGCTCAGGGCCACCGCATCGTCGAAGTGGCCTGTGTCGAGATGGTCAATCGTAGCCTCACCGGCAACCATCTTCACCTGTACTTGAACCCCGACCGCGACAGCGACCCCGAGGCACTGGCCGTGCATGGCCTGACAACAGAGTTCTTGTCGGCCCACCCCAGGTTTCCAGAAGTTGCCCACCATATCTGCGACTTCGTACAGGGCGCTGAAATCATCATCCACAACGCACCCTTTGATTTGAAATTCCTGGATGCGGAATTGGCAAAAGTTGGGCGCCCCGCCTTCAATTCCCTGTGCGGCAAGATCACCGATTCTTTGCTCCATGCACGCGAGCTGCACCCCGGCAAGCGCAATTCGCTCGATGCCCTATGCGAGCGCTACGGAATTTCCAACGCACACCGCACCCTGCACGGCGCCTTGCTTGATTCTGAGCTGTTGGCAGAAGTGTGGCTGGCCATGACCCGCGGCCAAGACGCCCTGATCATGGACTTCGGCAGCAGAGATAATCAAAGCAGCGGCGGCGTGCAGTTGGGGCAGTTCGATGCCTCGGTATTGCAGGTATTGCCCGCCGGCGCCGACGAGCTTGCCGCGCACGAGGCTTATCTGGATGATCTGGATAAAGCCGCCAGCGAGCCCTGCGTCTGGCGGGCCGAAACGGCCGAAGTTTCCATGCTAAACTAGCGGGCTTCCCATCTTCCAAAGCTTTTCTTGAAGCTTTCGGCACTTGGGGCGGTTAGCTCAGTGGTAGAGCACTGCCTTCACACGGCAGGGGTCACTGGTTCGAACCCAGTACCGCCCACCAAAAAATCCTAGATAGATCAAATACATATGTGCTGTTAAGCATAAAGTGGCCAAATGTCGGCTTTATGCTTTATTTCCTGTTTGGCCATATTATGCTTTATTGAATGACCAGCTGGCGCGACGAATACCCACAAAAAACGGAACCTATTAGGTTCCGTTAGCATTTGATTGGCCAGCGAGCTCATCAGCACGACCAAAAGATAAGCCCACCCCCCACGAGCTCAATCCAAGCCATATCTGTGGTCGGATTACCACCGAGGCGCCCTGATCGTCCTAGCAGTGTTAATGCCGTCAGAGTAGTGCTTGGGTTGTTCATATGGGCAAGGCTGCACGAGTACTGTGTTTGACGGGGGATTTCGATAACGAGGTAATGTGGGGCACGTATGCCGATAACCACCAAGGCTACGTACTGGGTTTCACTGCTGCGTCGGTTGATAGTCCGTTTCATGAGGCGAGACCTGTGGCTTATTCAGTCGACGCTCCGATTGTGGGGTCTGGTTTAGATTTCTTGTTATATGGTGACTCGCCGGAACTTCGAAAGCGTACGGTCGAGGCCGTATGCTATACAAAGAAACAGTCATGGTCATATGAACTAGAATGGCGCCTCATTACTTGGCGTCATGGAGAGGTAGATGCCCTTTATGGTGACTACATATTCCATCCAGAAGAGTTAATGTCTGCAACTTTTGGCGTAAGAGCCAAGCACGAGCTGATTCAGTCAGTACGCACGATCGCGCAAAAACAATACCCAGACTTAGCTTTCTACCGTATGACTCATCATAATGGCGAGCTGCGTAGAGAACCTATCGCCTAGTGAATCAATTCCACGATTGGATGATTAACGATGATTTTGTATCATTACTGCAGCCCTGAGGCGTTTCTTAGCATCATTCAGGGAAAGAAGCTCTGGCTATCTCGTATCAATAATATGTCCGACTATATGGAGGGAAGTTGGGCGGTCGGAATTATTAACCAAGCTCTTGCATCCCTCGAACAGGAATTCGGATCAGAACTAGTCCAACAAGTCGCTGATCTGTATAACGCCAATAAATTTAGCCCCTATGTTTGCTGCTTTTCCGAGGATGGGGACCTTCTGAGCCAATGGCGAGGATATGCTAGTGACGGCCATGGATTTTCAATTGGGTTCAACAGCGAGCTTTTCCCGTGTTCCGTCGGAGTTCCTCAGCGGGCATATACGAAAGAAACCCAATTGCGCCTGAGCAAGATCGAGTATCAACTCGAGGCCCAGCAGAGCTTCATCCAGAAATTACTTAAACTGGTAATGCATGATCTAACAGCGAAAGAGGGAGAGATTCCGTTAGGGCGGATGCTGCAACTGGCTAGCATGAGCATGAAAAGCGAAGGGGTCTCATTGCCGGGGTTCCCATGTGGCGGAGTTCACGAGCTAATTACCCAGTTAACAGGGTATTCCGTTATTGCGAAAAATCCTGCATTTCATGAGGAGCGGGAACATCGTTTGATTCATGCGCCAATGGTTCTGGCCAGCCAGATTAACAATAAGACGACCTCAAGCCTCTTTGAAATATCCGATTCAAAATACAGAGTGTCCAATAATCGGATTTGCGCGTATTACGAGTTCGACTTTTCGGAGTTTATGAGCGAAGGCATCATCGCTGAGATTATCAAAGGACCGAAAAATGGCACTTATAGTGACCTCGGGGCAATTTTCGGGAAAATGGAGCGCCCTGATATACAGATCAAGCAATCCAAAGCGTCATATCGGTGATTAAGAGACAGTGGCACCCCGAAAATTGCGGGAAGATATGCTTGTTGGCGAATTTTTTGCTAGTCATCAGCAAGGCTATGGGCATCAAACAGAGATACCGTGTTCTAGTCGGCCAATTAGGTTCAACAGCGCTTCGGTTTGGGCCGAAGTTGCGATCATGTTGATGGGTATATCACCTAGTCCTTTAACTGGGTGAGTAAGCCATCGCAAGCCCGCTTGTACGTAGCCCTCAAATAGACGAGTAGCAGCTACAAATACTTGAGTGAAGCGGGAAATCTTGTCTGTTTCCGCCTTGCCGGGCCCGGCAGGTTCGGTTTGATGCTGTGTTGTCGCCGACACAAGCTCGAGGACCCCGGTTAGCTTATCCAGAACCTCTGCTTTGCTACATAAATTATCCAGTTCCCTGCGTGCGGCATGACGGGCTGCTTTGCGATCAAAGTCAGAGTCGAGATCGAAAAGCGACTCGATTTCTATTGCCCGTACATCCATGTACTCCAAGGCGTAGTCCAGCCAGCTTGTATAGCCAGCCGGAGGCGTCGGTGAATTATTATCCGATTCGCTATCGATCATGGGTCGCAGTCCATATAAGCTGTTTCTGCTTATGGTAGCTAGCTTTCCGCTTAATTGCTTGGGTTTTTGGCTAGCTTATGCCTTACTTTGTGCCGTCCAGCCGATCAAGAATCGTAAGGGCTTTCTCGCGATCAGCACCGGCTGCTAGCGTCTTGAAACGCATTTCCACGTCGAATGCCGCGATGGCCTGGGCGCTCATTTCTTCGACCAGCTTGTTGACGCTAAGGCCGCGCGATTGCGCCAAGGTCTTCAGGCGCTGAGCGGTATCGTCCGGCAAACGTATGGTTAGTGTGCTCATCACAGATTCTCCAAACACTGTGCGGGTGTCAGTACCCGCAGCTCTTTCCAGGTCAGCTCTCCGCGTGCCACATCGCGGACATTGTGCGTAATAATGGCCTGTGCTCCACCGGCAATGGCCAGTTCAATAAGGTGATTATCGCCTTCGTCGGGTAGGTTTGGCCGCCAGCCGTAATAGACCGGTACCCAGCGCCCGGCTTGGGCCAGCGCGGCCAGAATCTCTCGACGCTCCTGGGCGGTGGTTATGTCCGTCCAGACGGGGCGACTAAGCAGGTCTTCGTACTCCAGCCATAAGGCATTGCCAAATAGCGGCAAATACTTGCCACGCAGAATACGACGCAGTACTTCACGTGCGGCGCCACCTTCCGATCGAAGGGCGGAGACAAATACGTTGGTATCCAGGACAATCACTGTCATGTTTGATAGCATATATGACAGCATCCTGCTTCGCAAGTTCCATATCCGCTATGCGAGTTCGGCAGCTTGAGGAGCGTACGTTCCGCTGTCTTGTGGTGCTCGACGCGTCGGATCAAACGCCACCCTAATCCAAATCGCCGAAATCGCTCTGAAGCGCGAGTGTCTGTTGACTGGCATTTCGGTTAGATGGTGCTTTGAGTTGCGCAACGGCTCCCCTCGAGCGGATGATGCACGCAAAAAAAGGCGGTATTTTCGGCGTATATTTTTTGGCCACTTTATGCTTGATTTTGTGGTGTTAGGCCAAGATATGCTTTATCGATGTTTGGCATCGGGCTCAATGAACCCAGAAAAAGCAGGTTTCTGACGGGATTTTGGTCAAGTTATGCTTTATTTCTGGTCACTTTATTGTTTACGGCACACGAGTTTTCAAGCATAAAGTGGCCTTTCGGCCAATAATTGCTTGTTTTCCCCTTTTGGCCACATTATGGTTGTCGGCATTTCGTATGTCCGGCTCAAAGTCTGCTAACTTTCGCAGCCGGGCTTGTCCACCAAAGTTGCCGCTATTCATTAGCGTAAGGAAGCCAGCATGTCCCGTCTTCACACCATGCCAATACCAGTGCTGTTCAGACACTGCGACCCAGCCGCCATCGTGTTCTACCCACGCTATGTGGAACTGGTGCACGATGTCGTCGAGCACTGGTTCAACTATGGCTTGGAACTTAGCTACTACACGTTGCACAGTGAACGCGGCTTGGGCATTCCGACGGTCAATCTGCAGGTAGATTTCAAGCAGCCTAGTCGCCTGGGCGATCAACTGACGGGCAAGCTCAAAGTCGTGAAATTGGGAGGTAGCTCTGTTGGACTGAACATCCAGCTGTGCGGCCCTGACGATGTGGTGCGGGTAGTGGCCACCGTCACCATAGTGTTCGTTTCCGTTGAGAAAATCAGTCCCATCGAGATTCCCACCGATTTCCGCGAGCGAATCACCTTGTATCTGGCCAAGGAGTAATCCTCTTAGGGTCCGATTCAAAATATATTTAATTGCATAAATAGTAATTTTATGCATAAAATGGACAGGCTTTAATCTTCTTCTGCTGAGCGTGTCGACCTGGTTGGTTACCAGCACAGGTCACCGGCGGGGATGCAGATTCACCCATACTCTTTGTCAAGGACTTCCATGACTGATCAATCGACTTCCGGCATCGAATCGTTGCTGCTAAAACTCGAAGCCGAACGGTGCGACGCGATGATGCGCGCCGACTTTGAACGCCTTCGCGAGATCCTCCATCCGGGTCTTACCCATGTTCACGCTAAAGGTCAGGTCGATGACTACGAGAGTTATCTCACGACCGGCGGTACCCGGGTGGATTATCACCAAGTCGAACGTTCCGGCTTGAAAGTTCACGTTATGGGTGATGCCGCCTTGATGACCGGTCGCCAACTCCTCGTCGCAGTCCGTAAGGACGGCAGTGGCACGGTAAGAATCGACTCCCAGGTTATGCAGGTTTGGGCCCGTAACGGTGATCGTTGGCAGCAACTCGCGTTTCAGACTACGCCGCTCGAGATGAGCATTACTTAACGTGACCAATGCTGCTGCTAGCCATTGAGTATTCCGGCCTAACGTGACCGGAATCAGCGGTCATCGTCACCGGAATATGCAGTTCTGTTGATCTAATCAAGAACCTTCTCTTGGGATAGGCAGCTTCTGATGCGGTAGTATTCTAGAATCATGACAGATGCAAAAAAATGCCAAGTCGGCCCTCCAGACTGGACCAGCGCGCCCAACGACTGGAACTGGCTCGCGCAGGATGAGGACGGCAAATGGTTTTGGTATGCTGTGCCCCCCCAACCGGGCGTAGCAGGGGGCGTGTGGCGCTCGCCACGCCTGGCGCAAAAGTTTGCCGGGCAAGGCGAGCCCAACGCCAAATGGTATGAAAGCTGCCGCAAACGCGAAGCTTTCGTCGGGCATGATCGCGCTGATGTTGGCTTCGCCCCTGTGCAACGCGATAAATAGCAGCTCTTTTTCACGTGGCTCGGTCGGTGCCGTACCTCGACCCGCTTGGCAATAGCATCCAGTCGCTTGCCTAGCGTCCAAAGCTCAGCGCCTTGGGTGAGCAAGGTCGAGGCAGGCAGTAGCATATCAGCCAGGCCGCATCTCAAGCTTATTTGATTGTCATCACCCTTACGGTTGTTTCAAACGTCGCACAGCGCGGACCTTGCCGCTTGTTCCGCCACCGCAGTAAAAGATGTCGGCGCCGTTGGATTCGAGTCCGCTGACGCTGGTGCCGGGCGCCATTTCCAGCTGTTCAAGCACGGCCCCGCTCTCGGGGTCGATTCGGCGAATAGTGCTCTCGTCTCCTTCCCACGTTCCGTGCCAAAGTTCGCCGTCAATCCAAGTCACCCCGGTGACATAACGGTTGGACTCGATGCTGCGGATGACGGCACCGGTCTCCGGATCAATCTGGTGAATTTTACGGTCACGGTATTGGCCCACCCATAGGCTGCCTTCAGCCCACGTTAGTCCCGAGTCGCTGCCGTGTCCGGGCGCGGGGATGGACGCCACCACCTTGTTGTTGGATGGATCTATTTTGTGGATGCGTTCCTCGGCAATTTGGTAAAGATAAACGCCATCGAAAGCGGTGCCCGCATCGCAGGCTCGGTCGAGCGTGTGGCTGAGCTTGCCACTTCCTGGGTCGAAGGCGATCAGCTTGGCCCCGGTGGCGGCCCACACGCGCCGGCCATCGAAGGTCACGCCGTGTACCTGGTCGGCACCGTCGAAAGGACCATATTCGCGTACGATCTCCGCTGCGTGGTCCATAGTCTGGGGTTGCATTTGATTTGTCTGTTGAGTCATCGCTAGCTCCTTGTTGTGCGCCTCGGATCGGCGCGGCAGTACCACTTTATGCCAACGGCAACAGAGTAGGGAGTAACAATATCGTCGTGAATCTTGTTAGCGGCGCGGACAACCAGCGGCATGTCCGTGCACGCCCAATCGAGCGCACCCGCCCGGTTGCTTCAAGCTCGATAAGCGCGCGCTGGACAGTTCGTTGACTGGTCCCCAGGGCCATCGCCAGCGCAGACGAAGACCAGGCTGCGCCGTCGGAAAGCAGGGCGACCAATGATGCCTGATCGCCATCAATGGGCGGTACCAGCACAGCAACGGCGCGGTTATCAAGCGGCTTGAGCACAAAGCCTTGCGCGCTTGCTTCGATATGCGCCAGTGGTTTGACAAGCGCGCGTAGACGGCCCATTTCAACCCGTAGGCGAGCCTTGTGCGATTCGTCGGGATGGCGGCTGCGGAAGGCTCGGGCGATCAGGGTTTCCCTGTCGACGTCGCCGGGCCAGGCCTCTGCGAGCGCACGCGCCAATGTGAACAATACCGGGCGGCGTGCCAGCGACTGCCACTCGGCGCCAGAGCCAAGACCGCGACGGCAGGCGTCTATGATCAGCGTATCGGAAGCCCAGAGCGCTGCAACGTCGTCGAGGCGTAGTTCTTGCTCGCCGTCGGGAAAGACGCGCCGGGCGGCAGGGCGGCTGAGCACGGTTCGCGCTTCTGCGACCTCGGCCAACAGCGCTGGTACGCCTGCGTTTTCGGCCGCCTCCTGAGCACGGGCAAGCGCCAGACGTGCTGAATTCATGCGAAGTGAGCGCAGTGCGATTTCCGCTGAGCTTAGGTCGGCGATTGTGGCGAGTGATGGCGGAAGGCCACGCGTATCGAGTCGGGCCAGCGCCGTTTCGGCTTCCTCCAGGCGGCCGATCAGCAAGAATCGGCGTATGGCGATAAGACGCGCCTGCAGCGCGTTGGCGTAATCATTGTGCGACTCGAGCGTGGCCAAGGCCGCCGCCAGCGACCGGGGTGAGCCACCGAAGTCGCGCATGGCTAATGCCACCTCGGCCTCGGCGACGATGCAACGGGCTCGCGCCAGCGCTTCGTGGGCGCCGAAGCCCCGGCCGGAACGCTGAAGAAGCTCGCGAGCACGCGCATATTCGCCGAGCTGGGCCATTGCAATACCGCGCAAAGCCAGTGCCGGCGGATCGTCGCGCAGGGCCACCCGCTTTAGGGCGCCAAGCGCGTCGCCGGCGGCGAGCGCGCGCGCAGAGGCAGCAATCAGGGAGTCCATGGGGATAGGATACTGCGACACGCCCGAGCCGTATCCAAAATCGTGAACGCGTTGTCTATGCCAGCTGCAATACCGCTACAGCTTTACTATCCGAGTCTGGTTCAAAATCCGCAACAAGTGATCGCATACGTCATAGCGTTGTTGGGGCCGGCTTACTGGGTAGCATATTTTCTCCATCAGCAGCGCCAGTCGCCGGCCGTCGAACAAAGCGCTCTGGTAGAGGGTTAGGCTTCTACCCAAGAACAATAATCATCAATGAAAGTTTTGCCCTGAGGAAAACTGCAGCAAGCGGTGGTTCATTAAATCGCCGGGCTTGAGTGCGAGCCGCTCATTGGCGAATGCCGCGATGAAGCGTGGCTGCTCGCTTCGCAGGGCGGCTTCGATCAAGGTGAGGTCAATGATGTCGCGTTGAGCGTGGCTGCCGCCAAAGCGGTTGGCGATGTAACGAACGGGGTGCAGTTTCTGAATGGCGGTTGGGTAGTCCTCGTGCCAGAACGCTACGAAGCCCTGTGCAAGTGGCCGTGCTATGTCGTGCGTCCATTCATCGACTTCGGTCATGCGCGCGCGGTCGCGCTGGAATTCATCAATGAGCCGTGTGGCGTCGTCTTCCCGCCCCGCTCCTAGGTAGGCCATCACAGCATGCCAGTCGTTGAAGGTATATGAACGGCCATCGGCATGCTCGTCCCAGCACTGCGCAACTTCATTCCATCGGCCTTTCAGATCGACCCCCGCCAGATGCAGTCGCCAGAGCATGGCCGAAGCGTCGACTAGCTCTAAGGCGATGGTGCTTTGTTCCTTGCGGATATGGGCGTCGTAAATACCCAGGGCCTCATCCAGTGTTCCTAGTTCCATTAGGTATAAAGCGTGGTGCCACCAGTTGTGTACCTTGAAAAAGCTCTGGTCACCCGCCCAATATTGTTTACGCGTCATCATCCAGTCGACGCCTTCCTGGGGACGGTCTTGCATTTCGAACACATGGGCGACGGCATGGTGTGCCCAGGTGTCAAGCGGTTGAAGCTCTACAGCGAGCCGGCCGTGTTCCTCGGCTTTGGCATATTCGCCCATTTCCTCAAGCCCGAAGGCGTACATGCCAAGCAAGATGGAGTATCCCGGCATTTCTGCAGGCCATTGAGGCAATACGCGTGCAATACGGTCGCGCAGATTCCGTGAACAACCGCGATAGAAATCCATAAGGTGGCCGCACTGTAATGCCAATATGTCGTGGGGGTAGCGCATATTGTGCATATCCAGATGCACCGCCGCGTCGGACCACCGGCTGGAAAGCTGCAACTCAAGAGCCTGGACGTGTGAGCTTTCGCGATTATTCAGATGCATGGTTTTCAGCTTTTGGACGATCTCTGAGGCTGCGGCCGACAGGGCGGGCTCTGTGGCTGCGGCGAACAAATGAGCTTTGGCGATATGCGCCATGGCAAAATCGGGCGATTCGCCCAGGGCATTGTCGAGGGCGGATATGGGGTCGCCTTGATAGACATTGAACGCGGCGATGGCCTCATTGAAATATTCGACGGCTCGAGGCGTTGCGCCAGCCACCGTGTTGCCTTGCAGATCGGTAACCATTGATTACCCTCCCAGGGAAATCTTTACCGCAGTAGAACGGAGGGGAAGGCCAATTCGCACCCTACCGTGGGAGGACCTGCCCAGGGTGTAGCTCTAAAATTTTACGCGCTTCTCTTCTCTGTGAGGTGCATTTTTTTGTGCTCGCAAACCAGTACCATGAGTGTCGAAGACTGTGTGGAAGGACGGGACTGACACCCAAGGCCTACGCTGCCGCGAGGCGCGCTCGCAAGCTGGAAGCAGAGTTGAACTCGGCCGGCGGTACCGTGACTGAAGCTATCTACGAGGCGGGCTTCAACTCAAGCAGCTGCAAATTAGGCGCGCTTGCCACCGACGGCAAGGCCTCGATGCGAGGCTGAAACCAATGGTTCGCTTCTTTATTGCCACCCCTTACGCGTTCATCACTCCGGGATCGCCGGCCGGCACTCAATTCGCTCATTTCATCCAAAATTAATTAGGATTCTATTCTTATGGGCGGTGAAAACACTTGGGTAGGTTTGCGCTACCAGGTAGATATTTCATAGAGTAAAAGGGATTTAAAGGGATTGACACTATGCTGACGACCTTATATATTATTAATTAGGTACCTTACTATTAGTCGAGGAGTTGTCCCCCATGTTTGACCCCCTATCGAAAGCAGGTTCGCTGATTCGGCGTCTTCAGCAGATATCTCTTCGGATCTTTAACGAGGGTATCCAGCCCTATGTCTTGACCACAGTTCAATTTGGGACTTTGCAGGTGATTGCCGATCGGCCTGGCATTGATCAGATCTCCTTGGCTCAAGCATCGGATATCGATCGCACAACGGTAATGCGTGTCTTGCATCGTCTGGAAGAGTTCCAACTGGTTTGCCGTAAGCCTTGCCCGCGAGACAAGCGCATCAACCGCGTGTACATCACCGAGCAAGGCCGGGAACTCATCGTCGCCGTTGAGCCTCTGGCGGAAGCCACCCAACATCGTCTCTTGGAACCGCTAGACCCTGAAGACAGAAAGGCATTCATGCAGATGCTGTCCAGATTGGTCCTGACTCACTCTATTCCATCCACCACAACCACTCAAAGCCATGAATGAACTCGAATTAACCGTAGCGTGTTGGGACTATGACCGCGTCCGTCCATTGATAGATGGCAGGGTCAAGCCTGACGGCATCAAACTCAACTTCCTAAGCTTGCCTCCCGAAGATGTTTTTTTTCGCGCTTTTAGACACTTAGAGTTCGATGTCAGCGAGCTGTCGTTATCGACAACGCTCATGACATTCTCGCGGGGCGTGTGTCCTTACACTCCTATTCCCGTATTTCCATCCAGAAGCTTCCGACACTCGTGCATATACGTACGTCGCGGAAGCGGCATCGAAAAACCGTCTGATCTGATCGGGCGCCGTGTGGCGATTTCCGAGTATCAGGTTACTGCCGCCATGGTCGCACGCGGGATTCTCGCCGATGAGTATGGTGTGCATGCGCGCGATGTGCAGTGGGTGCAAGCCGGTCTTGAGCAACCCGGCCGTATCGAGAAGGTGGCCTGGAAGGCTCCGGAAGACGTAAACATCACGAAGATCGCTGATCGTTCCATCATGGAATTATGGGATGCCGGGGAAGTGGACGCCCTCATTACGCCCCGAGCGCCTCGTCGCTTCGACGACGACATTGATGGGACCGGGTCGATTCAACGCCTATTCCCGGATCACGCAACACAAGAGGCGCAGTGGTATCAGAAGACGGGCATCTTCCCCGTGATGCACATGTTGGGTCTGCGCAATGACATCATGGAGCGCCATCCATGGGCGGCGGTCAGTTTGTTGCGCGCTTTTACAAAAGCCAAGGACATTGCACTGGCCGATCTTGGCCAGACGGCTGCGCTCAAGATCTCTTTGCCTTTCTTGCCAGCGTACTTCAAACAAACCCAAAGCCTATTTGGTGAAGACTTCTGGTCGTATGGCGTTCACGCGAACAGAACCACCCTTGAGACGCAGCTGCGCTGGTCCCACGAGCAAGGTCTGTCTCATCGGCACGTAAAGATTGAAGAGCTCTTCCCGGCCTCGTGTCTGGAGGACTTCAAGGTTTAAGCTTTCTAACCCCAAATAAACCCAAGCACACAATGAAAAGACGGGGCGAACCGCTCCGGAAGGAAGACAAATGACAGACACAACATCAGTGCCGGCGCAAGATATTGTTCCGCCAGACTTACGCGCCGCCTGGCAATCCAACCGAATGGTCCCCTTGTGGGAAAGCCCCACCGCGCATAAGTTGGACGTCGCCCGAGAGCAACCGCATGCTTGGCCGTGGTCGGTCACGCAACCCATACTCCGGCGTACCGCTGAAATCCAGTCACCGAAAGCCGTTGAGCGTCGAGTGCTTTCTCTTGTCAGCCCGTTTTCAAAACACCCCGAAGACGAGTTCACCTGCGGCACTGTGTGCGCCACCCTGCAAACCTTGCTTCCCGGCGAGCGGGCCCGACCGCATCGTCATTCAATGAACGCTCTTCGATTCGTGATGGAAGGTTTGGGGGCCGCGACAATCGTAGACGGCAAGGATTGCCCGATGGAGCCCGGCGACCTGGTGCTGACTCCGGGCTGGTGTTGGCACGAACATTACCACGCGGGCGAAGGGCCCACCATCTGGATGGACGTGCTTGATGTCTACCTGCATTTATTTCTTGGCACAGATGACTTTCATCCTGGGCCGGTCCGCGATCAAACACCTCAATACGACGACGTAGCGTTCTCTACCGCCAATATCCTGCCTGGCATTGATGGCCACCAACGGAACTACTCACCGGTATTCAGATACCCTCGGGCCGACGCTTGGAAAGCATTGAAAAATGCGCCCATAGGCGCCGATGGCGGGAAAAAGGTGCGCTATATCAACCCGGTCGATGGCGGCAGTGTCATGAGTACGCTCGACTGCTATTTGATGGCGCCTGTTGTCGGCGCTGCCACGCATCCATACCAGTCTAGCGCCAACACTGTGTGCTGCGTGGTCGGGGGCTCCGGGTACAGCGTTATCGGCGGTAAAAGAATTGACTGGAAAGCCCACGACATCTTCACTGTGCCCCAGAACCTCTGGGCAAGCCATTACACCGACGATCCTGAAACATCGGTCTTCATGGTGACCGACCGCGAGATCTATCGGAAGCTGGGGCTGCTTCAAGAACAATACCAAAACTAAAGAGAGTTTTTATGGGTGCATCAACACAGTTTTCACTGCCTCGTCAGCGTGATCTTTTCTACGGTGGCCGCTGGCACACGCCGTCGGGCGGCTACGCGACGACGCGCAACCCGGCCACTCAAGAAGAATTGGGGATGGCGGCTCAGGCCAATACGCAAGACGTCGACCAAGCGGTTCTGGCGGCGAACCAAGCGTTCAAGTCATGGCGTCGTACGCTTCCAGCCGAACGAGCAACAAGCCTGCGAAAGCTGGCTTCGCGCCTACGCGAAAACGCCGACGAATTGGCTTGGCTCGATTCCGTGAACTGCGGCAATCCAATCCGGGAGATGAAGCGAGACGTACTCAGCGCGGCCGCTCAAATAGACTATTACGCTGGCCTGGTTCATGAGCTGAAGGGCGAAACTTTGCCCATGGGCGAGGACGTCGTCAATTACAGCGTGCGAGAACCTTTCGGGGTGGTGGTGCGAATCGTCGCCTACAACCATCCCCTCATGTTTCTGGCCAGTAAACTTGCCCCCGTCATTGCTGCCGGTAATACAGTCATCATGAAGCCGCCGGTTCAGGCACCGCTGTCCGCGTACCGTCTGGCCGAACTAGCCGAAGATGTCTTCCCGCCAGGGGTGCTAAACATTCTGAGCGGCGATCGTGAATGTGGCGAGGCATTGGTGAAACATCCGCTAGTCAGGCGGGCGACCCTTATCGGCTCGACAGAGACCGGCGTGGCGGTACTGAAGGCGAGCGCCGAGAAGATTATTCCTGTCACTTTGGAATTGGGCGGAAAGAATCCTCTCATTATCTGTCCGGATGCAGATATCGAGAAAGCCACAAAGGGCGCCATCAGCGGGATGAATTTCACATGGGCAGGGCAGTCCTGCGGGTCCACGTCGCGATGCTTCGTGCATCGTAGCGTGTACGACACCTTTCTCAAGGCTCTTCCTTCGCTCATTGCTCAGGCTCACCAATGCGGCATTCCCACAGACCCCGACACGACCATGGGCTGCCTGATCTCTGAAGCTCAGTTCGATAAAGTCCGGAGCTTGATCGAGTCGGCGCGCGAGGAGGGCGCACGGCTGGTGTGTGGAGGCAGCAGGCCTGCGGACCCGGCCCTGAAAAACGGCTGGTTTATCGAACCCACGGTCTTTGCCGACGTCACCCCGGATATGCGCCTGTTCCGCGAGGAAGCTTTTGGCCCTGTGCTGGCTGTAATCCCCTGGGATGACGAAGACGCTTTATTGGAGCAAGTAAACGCGCTGGACTATGGCCTTACTGCTTCTATCTGGTCCACCAACCTTGTACGCGCGCATCGGCTCGCGGCCCGGGTGGAATCAGGCTTCGTCTGGGTCAATAAGGTCGGCGCCCACTTTATCGGCGCCGAATTCGGCGGCTATAAAAAGTCCGGCATTGGCCGCGAAGAAGGCTTATCTGAATTGCTGTCCTACACACAAAATAAAAACGTACACGTCAGCCTGGCCTAGAGTCTGACACTTTTTCTTCATCAGGAGAACGCATGAGCGAGTACATCGTCAAGGCTGAACGTCTTTACGCTACCCACACCCAGACAATCTGCGATAACGAACTGGAAAAATGGCCAGAGCTATATACCGAAGAGTGCCGTTACCGATTGATTTCACGTGTTAACTACGAGCGCGATCTACCTATGTGCGTCATTCTGGCCGAGAGCCGCGGCGCGCTCATGGATCGAGTTACAGCGGTACGCAACACGCTGGTCTACGCGCCTCGTTATGTCACACACTTGGTCACCAACGTGTCTATCGTCAAAGAGGAAGAAAAGCAGCTGCATACGCGCAGCCAATTCGCCGTGTACTTCACGCAAACCGATGGAAACCCTCGACTGCAGCTCGTAGGCCGCAGCTTCGACCGAATCGACATCAGTAATCCCCAATGGCTCTTCGCCGCGCGCGACGTAGTGTTTGACAACGAACTCATTCCAGGCTCGATTGTCCACCCGATCTGATTGCTTGAGAATAAACATACAGGAGAGAGATATGGCGTCCGTCGCTATTGAATTCGAAAAGAGAACGCTTGAATGGCCCACCGAAGATTGCACACGCATTCCCAATTGGGTCTATTCTGATCCCGACAATTACCAACGTGAACTAGAAAAGATATTTTACGGGCCTTTCTGGTCGTTCGTCGGGCTGGACTGCGAAGTGCCCAACCCCGGCGACTACAAACGCGCGATGGTGGGCGAACGTCCTGTGATCATCGTGCGTGACAAAGACAACCAGGTCAACGTCCTATTGAACAGTTGCGCGCATCGTGCCGCCGAAATTTGCCTCGATAAGTTTGGTTCAAATCGCGTTCTGACGTGTCCTTACCACCAGTGGACCTATGACCTGAAAGGCAAGCTGATGGGAGTTCCTTTTCGCAAGGGCGCCAAGGGTATTGGCGGCTACCCCGCAGACTTCGACATGAACGCCAATTCACTTAAGGCGTTGCGTGTCGAAGTCGTGAATGGCGCGGTGTTTGCCACCTTTGATCACAATGCATTGCCCATGAGGGAATATCTTACAGACCGAATCTATGAGAAATTCACTCGTGTCTTCGACGGTAGAAAACTGAAAGTATTGGGATATCAACGACAGCGCCTTCGGGGGAACTGGAAGCTCTATCCCGAAAACCTGAAAGACTCCTATCACGCGACACTGCTTCACGTATTTCTCATCAGTTTTGGTCTTTATCGCATGGATCAGAAGGGCAATCTCTTCAACGATGATAAGACTCGAGCTCATAACGTCGTGGAATCAATCGCGACACCCCGCGACCAGCTCAAGTCTCACGACGAAATGAAGTCATACAAGTCTAACTACGAGTTGAACGACATGCGTCCTGTCACGCCGGTCAAAGAGTTCGGGGATGACATCACGATTCAGAACCTGACGATGTTCCCTTGTTTGACCGTACAGCAACAACAAAATTTGCTGCAATGTCGTAACGTCATTCCCATGGGTCCCAACGAGTTTGAGCTTTCCTGGACGTTTTTCGGCTACGAAGACGATGACGAAGAAATGATCCAAAGACGCACGCGTCTCGCGAACCTGACTGGTGCGGCGGGCTACATCTCGGTTGATGACAACGAAGTCTTTGAGCTTTCCGCCTCAGGCATGCTTGCCAATCCGGACGCCAACTGCGTAGTTGAACTGGGCGGCAGTTCGTCAGATTCACCGCAGGCCGGAGAGATGGTTTCCGAGTCAGCCATTAGAGGGTTCTACGAGCTGTACCGAGAGGTCATGTACGCTCATCCACGCCCGTAATCCGATACACAGCAATCAGCAATACCATCAACCCAGGGGTCAAACGGCTTCTGGGTTTTTCTCATGACGAAAAAAAGTCCGAGCCTGGCTCGGACTTTGCGTGCGCTTTAGAGAGAAAATTTATGCGGAAACGCTATACTCGCGTTCTAAAGACGCCCAGCGGCTTCCACACTCTTCGGCGCCCTGTTTATACGCGTCGGGCAACTCAGTGTACGGAGGACGGGGCGGCCCCGGGTTTATCAGGCCTGCAGCTTCAAATCGCACATGGCCAATTTGAATGCTGTAGTCCATGAAACGAGTGAGCTCACCGCCGGGAAACATGGGCGCCTCGGCCCAGATGAGTTGCTCGGTAATTTTGCGGGCCTTCTCCCAGTTGCCCGCCAGAATTGCGCGCGATGCGGCCACTATTGGTGAAGGAGCGCAAGCAATGCCGCCGGACCAGCACGCTTTGGCCAAATCCGGATACCGCTCTGCAACCGGGCACCACTCTGTTGCCAAGGGCAGAATCCGCATGCGGTCGCCGACCGCTGCCAGGTCTTGCGGAAGCGTCGGACCTCCGACATGCTTGGCTGCAATCACTTGGGGTATGTTCGCAAGGGCCTCATAGGCTTCAGGCGAGATCTTTCCTTTGAACGCCAGCGGGTTGTCGTACACAATCAGGGGGGTATCCGGTAAGGCCTCGGCTAGATCCTGGTAAAACCGCACCAATCCGGCATCGTCCAAAGCCAACCACATTGGTCTGCCAACAAAAAGCCCGTCGGCGCCGACACTTAATAGATCGCGTGCCCGCCGGAGAGTATCTCGAGTGTTAAGGGTGGTGATTCCTGCGAACACCGGCCTGGATCGGGCGTTTGTTTCGACGACACAACGCACGAAGTCCAGGTGCTCGTCCTCCAGCAGCGTGGCGCCTTCTCCAAACGTACCGTTTGTCATCAGAACGTCGACCCCCGCTGCAGTCACGAGTTTGATCATTTTTTCGGTTTCGGAAAGATTGATCGTCTTGGTCGAATTCCAATGGCTTGCATCGGTCGTCGCGGGGGTCGGCACAATGCCCACCACACCAACTATATCTTCATATGTCACTTTCATTCGCTACCCCTTCCTAATCAATTAGCGGCGTTCGGCAACTACACTCCGATGTACTGTTGCACTTGAGACGCCTGTTCTCGTAAAGCGGTTGAGTCGCCCTCCCAGACCACACGTCCTTTTTCCATAACGTAATGTCGATCTGCCAGGCGAGACAGAGGGCCAAGATTCTTATCGATGACCAGCATGACTTGCCCTTGCTCTCGCAGCATTTCGAGACATCGCCAGATTTCTCGCCTGACTAGAGGCGCCAGGCCTTCAGTCGCTTCGTCGAGGACCAGCAGCAGCGGGTTCGTCATAAGCGCCCGGCCGATGGCAAGCATCTGCTGTTCTCCGCCTGACAGGTTCGCGCCGCTGTTGCGTTCACGCTCCTTCAGGCGGGGGAACATGGAATAAACTCGCTCCAGATCCCACGGATCTCGGATTCCATGTCGATTCGAGTAGGCACAAATAAGGTTCTCTTTGACGCTGAGGTTTGGGAAAATGCCGCGGCCTTCCGGTACGAGTCCGATGCCGCATTGGGCAATCCGAAAGTCAGGTAGATCAGAAATGGTCAAACCTTGGAAAACAATGCTTCCCGCACGCAGCGGCAGTTGACCCATGATCGAGCGAATGGTCGTGGTCTTGCCCATGCCATTACGCCCGATCAACGTGATTACTTCGCCAGGATGGATAGTGAACGTCACGTTCCACAGCGCCTGACTACGCCCATACCCGGCGGCGATGCCGTCTACCTTCAACAATGGTTCTGAATCGTTGATCACGATAGCTCCTCCGGCTCTCCTAGATAGGCGTCTCTGACGAGCTGGCTATTCCTTATTTCGTCTGGCAAACCCGTTGCAAGCGGCCGGCCTGTCACCAAAACGGTGACTCTGTCCGCCAGCGCAAACACAGCCTGCATATCGTGCTCGATAAGAAGTATCGTGACTTCGTTCTTGAGCCGAGCCAGTAGACGTGTCATGGACTCCGACTCGGATTGGCTCATACCTGCCAAAGGTTCATCAAGCAGCATGAGTTTCGGCTGTAAGGCTATAGCCATGGCGAGTTCGAGCTGTCTGCGTCCGCCGTGTGCCATTTCGCCAGCCGAGACATTTACTTGGTCTTCAAGATTCACGAGGGCCAGGGCGTCCAGCGCGGGCTGGGCGAGGCTTGAGTCACGCATCGTGTCCTTCCAGGAGCCAAAATGGTTCTTGCTTCGGGCCTGAACCGCCATCATGACGTTCTCAAGAGCTGTCATTTCGTTGAACACAGAGGTGATCTGATAAGACCGCACAAGCCCAGCTTGCGCCCTTCGGGGGGCGCTCCAGCGAGTGATGTCTATACCATCGAACACAATGGAACCTGAGTCTGGAGATATTTCGCCCGAAATCTGATTTACCAGCGTGCTCTTACCCGCGCCATTTGGACCAATAAGCGCATGTAGCTCACCTTCCTGGACGGTAAGTGTCGCGTGATCTGTCGCCACTATTCCGCGGAAGCTCTTGAATAAGCCGGTGATCTCCAACAGTGCACTCATACTCGGTTTCTCCGCTCCGGCAATGAACCGTACAGGCCTTTTTCGACAAGCATGGTTCCAAGAACCACTACGATGCCCAACACCGCCATCCAGTGATCGTTGATGAACGTGGCCATCGGCGTGGGCAATCCAAAGCTTGAGTTCGCGAACACGGCTTCAATCAGCAGAACGACTACAGCACCCACGACCGGCCCCATGACGGTTCCCATCCCGCCTAGAATGACCATCACCATCAGCTCGCCGGAAACGATCCACATCAAATAGGAGGGCGAAGCGAATCTGACCAGGTTGGCAAGCAGGAAGCCGGCAATCACGCATATCAGCGCAGAGATCACGTATGCAGCCAGGCGATAGCGCATCGTGTCGTAACCCAATGACAGCATGCGCGGATGATTCGAATGGCAGCCTCGAATCACTCGTCCAAACCGAGCCTTGACCATACGCGCGGTAAACAGCAGGGTGGCTGCCAGGACTGCAAAGGAAAGGTAATAAAAGACGGTGCTGTTCTCGATATTTAGATTGCCAAATATGCTACGAGCAGCAATCGGCAATCCGTCGTCGCCGCCGTAGTCGTCAAGGGTGACGACCAAGAAGTAAAACATTTGCGCGAAGGCCAAGGTGATCATGATGAATGCCATTCCCTTGGTTCGAAGACAGATGAGGCCCAGCACGCATGCCAGCGCACCGCCAACGGCCAGAGCAATCAGTAACTGGACCCACCCGCTGGCAATACCGTGATGGGCGCAAATTCCCACCGCGTAGGCCCCAAGACCAAGATACAGAGCATGACCGAGGCTGATCATGCCTCCATACCCAAGTGCGATATTGAGTCCCGCAGCGGCCAGTGCCATTATCAGAATGCGGGTGGCGTAAGTGATGAAGTAGCTTTCGCCAATCAAGTGGGCGATGATCGGCAGAACTGCGAACGCAAGCATGAGCGCCCCGCCTACCCACACGCGAAGGTTGATGTGGTTTTTCATATTATCTGTGCTTCACCGGGAACAAGCCTTCGGGCTTGAATGCCAGGACGGCGGCCATGACCAGGTAGATCAATACCGAGGCGATCGCAGCGCTTAATGTCTGGGCCCGCAGAGGCTCCATGAATCCTCTGAGCAGCACGGGCAAGAAGACACGTCCAATGGTGTCTACCAGCCCAACAATAATCGCGCCGTAGAATGCACCACGTACCGATCCGATTCCTCCTGTGACAATGACAACCAATGTCATGATCAGAATGGGCTCGCCCATGCCGGCCTGTACAGACGTGAACGGAGCTGCCATCAGGCCGGCTAATCCGGCCAGGGCAGCGCCCAATCCCACGACTCCCGCATTGAGCCGCCGGATATTGATGCCCAGAGAAGCAATCATGGTTGCGTTTGACGCGCCGGCCCGAATGAGAATGCCTATTCGCGTTCGGTGGATCAGGATGTAAAGCAGCGCACCTACACATAGGCCGGCCACGATGATCGCGAAGCGGTAGACCGGGTAGCGCAAGCCGAAGATTTGCACGGTACCTTGGAGAAACTCTGGAATCGCGGTGGACATGGCACCCGAACCCCAGACCATTCGCACCGCCTCGTTGAAGAACAGAATAAGACCGACGGTGGCCAACACTTGGTACAGGTGATCACGCTTGTATAACCTGCGGAAGATGATCCGCTCCAGGATCAGACCCACCAGTAAAGTGCCGGCCACGCCAATTACGGCAGCCCACAAGAAAGAGCCGGTACTACTTAAGGTGGCGGCTGAGAAATAGGCCCCCAACATGAATAGAGAGCCGTGCATGAGATTTACAAAGCTCATGATGCCCAGCACCAGCGTCAGGCCCGCCGACATCAAAAAAAGCAAAATACCCAACTGCAGTCCGTTCAATAACTGCAATGCAACCAAAGCAAATGACATGGAATCTCCGGTGCATCAAGACATATTGCACTGCGACGCAAACGGATCCACCACCTCCACCAGCGGTGTAGCGATCACCGACTGATTAACCCGGCCTTTGTCGTCTCGTTTGATGCCGATTACGTGGAAGTCTTGAATGGGAAACTGGTTGTTGCCGAATCGGAATTTGCCTCGTACCGACTCGAAATCAGCTTCTTTGAGAGCAGCACGGAAGGCTTCTTTGTCATCAAGCTTGCCATTGACCTTCGCAATAGCCGAGTCGATTAGCAATGCTGCGTCGTAACCTTGGGCGGCCATCATGGTGGGAATGCGACCGTACTTTTTCTCGAAGTTCTCGACGAATGCGCGATTGCTGGCATTGTTCATGTCTGGCGCCCAGATACTGCCCGTGATGAATCCCAAGGCGGCATCGCCCAAGGCCGGAAGGTTTGTGCCATCGAGGGCGCCGTGCGCCATGAGAGGTATGTTGTCGCCGAGCCCCGCCTGGCGATATTGCCGAACAAAATTGATGCCGAGACCACCAGGGTAGAACACGAACACAGCATCTGGTTTCGAGGCGGAAAGCTGCAGCAGTTCGGCTGAGAAATCTTGCTGAGACATCGCCGTGTAGAGCTCGTCAACAATAGTTCCCGAGAAGTTCTCCTTGAAGATGGAAAGGAAGTTTTTGCCAGTGGCATAGTTCGGTCCCATCATGCTGATCCGCTTATAACCTTGCTCTTCGGCGTACTTGGCCAATACCGCGACATGCGGCACCGGTTGCCACGACACGACAAACACATAGGGCGAACACTCGGCGCCGGCCATGGCGTTGCTTGAGCCGTTGGAAGCAACAACAAACACTTCGTTAGCAATGGCGACCTTGCTAGAGGCTACGGCCGTGGGCGTGAAGGTTAGACCAGTGATCAGATCCACGTTCTCGCGCTCGATGAGTTTCTGGGTTACCTGGACAGCTACTTCGGGCTTCAACTGGCTGTCTTCGCGCAAAATCTCCACAGGGTAGCCACCCAGCTTTCCGCCATTTTGTTCGACTAAAAGCATGAGCGCGTCGTATTGGTCTTGTCCTAGAGCTGCCTGGGGGCCCGAAAGCTCGCCTACAAACCCGATTTTGATGGGTTCTTGTGCAGCCGCGCCGGCTGCCGGGCTTAAGGAACAGGTCGCTACCGCCAGGGCGGCTGCGAACTTTTGCAATCTGGAAATCATGTCTCTCTCCACTTTAATTCCTACGCTCAAGGCGATTATTTCATTAGGTTCCTACTATTATTCTTAAGATAAATATTTATGTCAATCTATTTTTGTTTGGAGCTCCTTTATTGAGCCCTGCATCTGCGATGTGGCATAAAATGCCTGAAGCCTCTACAATTGGTGATGCTCACTAGGGGCAACACACCACTTGTAGCGTCGTAGCGCGGTTGATGCACGCCTTGCAATAATGACGCCCTCGGCTTCGTAACTTTAGTTGTTTTTAGTTAGGTACCAATCAAAAAATCTATGGCCGAACAAACAGAATCTTCCACTTTCGATTCCGAGCTCGACGACAGCATGGGTTTTCTCATCGCGGATACCGGACGAGCCGTCAAGCGAGCGCTATACCTTCGCATCGCTCAGCACGACATTAGAGGTGGTCACTGGTACTGCCTAAGAACGCTGTTCCAGCAAGACGGAATAACACAGCGCGAGCTGAGCGAGCGGCTCGGAATCAAAGGCTCATCAACCGTCGAAATGCTGCGTGCAATGGAGTCCGAAAATCTTGTCTATCGTGAACGCGATGCAGAAGACAAACGAAAGGTTCGCGTCTACCTGACCGAACACGCTCGGTCCTTCCAGCCGATACTGGCGCAAATTCTCAAAGAACTACGCGAGCTGATGATCAGCAATATGTCCAAGACAGAAGAGACTCTGCTCAAGCTTCTTCTTCGTCAGTTGCGGCAAACTTTAGAGAACGACAGCAATATGCTGGCGTCGGCCTTATCACGGGGCGATGCCTCGGTAATAGATACAGACTCGGACAGCGATACATGGCTGGGGTCCAAGACCATCCGTTCCGCGAGGAGCCCTGGGTCAACCAAGCGCTGATCGTCAGCGCTTGGTTTGCTACATTGCCTTGATGACTTCGGGAAATTTATCTGTAGTTAGCGGATCACCGAATGCCAAGCGATCGTCATACAGCTTGATATCCATACCGGGGCGCGGCGCATAAACGATATCGTCTCCCGTCCATCTTGTGGACAATGCACGCCTTATCTGTGTGCGCGTGCGATTGCCGCTGGCTCCATGCACAGCCATCCCCTGATGTATTAAACAGTCTCCCGGGTTGAGGTCCCAGCTTAAGAACTCGTACTGGTCGCGCATCGCGTCGAAGTCGGGCACCGGCACACCATGTTGAGCGTCTTTGAAGGGGTCGCCGTTGGTCCCACTGAACGCTGCTGGGCGATACTCTTGCCCCCATAGGTGTGAGCCCTTTATATATTCGAGCCCGCTTGATTCACGAGTTACCGGATCGAGCGCGAGCCAGATCGAACAGACTTGGCGGCCTTGTATGGGCCAGAAAGGCTGGTCATGGTGCCATGGGGTCGGGGTTTCGGTGCCAGGCTCCTTGACGAAGATCTGGTCAAAGTACAAGCGGACGCTGTTGCTGCGCATCAAGCGCTGGGCGATCGCTGCCGCTGGAGACTCGAAGGCGAAATCTCGCATCTCGGGATTAGTCGGCCACAGGACCCAGTCGACGGTGAACTTATCGGGACGGTTCAGGTATTGGCCGATTGCCTTACGCATTCGATTGATCCAATACTCGTCGAAGAGACCTCGCAAGCAAACTGCGCCGTCTGTTTCGTAGCGCTTGATATCTGCTTCAGTAATTCTTTCAAGAGTCGTTTCCATTTTGCATTCTCCTCTTTAGGCCATAGGGCATTGCTTGGCGAATGGGTCGTCGCGATCTTTGAAGGGAGTCGTGAGGATGGAGCGAACTACTCGACCCTTGTCGTCTTTCACAACCTTGAGTACGTGATAGTCCTGAATCGGGAAATGATTGTTATTGAATCGGAAGGCGCCTCGCACTGACGGGAAGTCGGCTTCCTTTAGCGCCTTTCGGACGGCATCTTTATCTTCAAGATTACCGTTGACTTTGGTGATTGCCGAGTCAATCAGTTGTGCAGCGTCATAGCTGTAGGCTGCGAACATGGTCGGAATACGCCCGTATTTCTCTTCGAACGCTTTGACGAAGGCTTTATTTTGAGGGTTGTCTGAATCGGGTGCCCATGGGGCCGCGGTTATAAAGCCCAGAGCTGATTCCTGCAAAGCAGGCAAGTTGGTGCCATCTAAAGCACCTTGTGCCAGTAACGGGGCCTCTTTGCCCAGCCCCGATTGATGATATTGACGTACGAAGTTGATCCCTAAGCCGCCGGGGTAAAAAACGAACACGGCATCTGGCTTGGAAGAAGCGACTTGCAGAAGCTCGGCGGAAAAATCCTGTTGAGCCATGGGTGTGTATAGCTCGTCGGCAATCGTTCCTTTGAAATGACGTTTAAAGATATCAAGGAAGTTTTTACCCGTGACATAGTTAGGCCCTAGCATGCTGACACGCTTGTAACCTTGTTGATCCGCGTACTCGCCTAGGACTCCTACGACGGGCTCGGGCTGAAACGAAGTAATGAAAACGTACGGGGAGCATGCTTCGCCGGCCATGGCGTTGACCGAACCGTTGGAGCCGATCGCGAAGACCTTGTTGTCGTTTGCGACCTTTGCCACGGCTGCCGCGGTTGGCGCAAAAGTCATTCCAGTCAGGAAGCTCACCTTATTATTTTCGATGAGCTTTTGGGCTGCTTGCACTGCGACGTCGGGCTTTAGCTGACTATCTTCGCGGACGACCTCGGCTGGTATGCCTCCTATCTTTCCGTCCTTCTGCTCGAGATAGAGCATGAATGCGTCGTATTGGTCCTGGCCTAGAGGCGCTTGCGGTCCAGATAGCTCACCCACGAACCCGATCCGGATGGGATCTTGGGCTTGCACGGCGAAACAAGAACTGGCGAGTGCGAGCAATACAGCCGCCCGGGTTACAGAGGATGTCTTCATGGTTTGTCTCCGTGTTTTTTATTGGCGTTAGTAGGTAATTTAAGTGCGTGGCACCGCAACAATTACGGTTTTTTAGTGACGTAATTTTAGTTAGGAACCTAGTTTACTTTAAGGTGGATTACCTTGCAAGAGACATTCTTCCGCCAGGCCAAGTTGTCAATTTTTAGCCTGAATTCTTAGTTATCCATTGAATTAATTAATTTTATTTCCATTGAAGCTTAGCGGAAAAGGCACCAGCCAGAGTGCTCACTGGCTTTCTGAATAGAGTTTCAGCGAAATAATAGTTCGGAGCCGATCAATATTTCTAGGGTAGAGATTGGCGATGTGGGATGATCCGGAACAGAAGTCCATAAAGTCGCCGCCCTGTAACGCCAATGCCGTGGGGGTAGCGCATATTGTGCACCTCCAGATGCGTGGCTTTCAGCTTTTGAATGATCTCCAAGGCTGCAGCCGAGAGGGCGGGCGCTGTGGAAGCCTGGCGCCTGATAAGGGAAGGAATAAAATTCAATGGCAAAAAACGGAGTGTCTGCAATTGAAATCAGGCCTAAGCTCTAATCCAAGCCAGAGTTTCGAAATGAAAGCCATGACCATTAATACTACTTATCTATCGCGATACGACACCGACGATGCACGCTGGAATGCGGTGCGCGAGCGCGACGCCGACGCGGATGAGCACTTCATTTACGCCGTGCGTACCACGGGAGTGTATTGCCGACCCAGTTCGTCGGCGCGCCTTCCGAAGCGCGAGAATGTCGAATTCTTTGATTCGGTCGAGGCTGCCGAGGCTGCCGGCTATCGTCCCAGCCGCCGTGCACAAGATGATCGTGCGGCTATCTCCGCCGATCGTGCTGCGCGGGTCGAACAAGCATGCCGCTTGATTGAATCTTCAGAAATCCCGCCTTCGCTTGATGACCTGGCTCGGCAGGTGGGCCTTAGCCCTTATCACTTTCATCGTATCTTCAAAGCCGAGACGGGCCTGACGCCCAAGGCCTACGCCGCCGCCAAGCGTGCTCGCAAGCTGGAGACAGAATTGAATTCCACCGGGGGTACAGTGACTGATGCCATCTATGAGGCGGGCTTTAACTCAAGCAGCCGCTTCTATGAAACTTCCGGGCAATTGCTGGGCATGCGCGCAAAGGAATATCGAGCGGGGGGCAAGGGAATAGTAATCAGGTTCGCTGTGGCCCAATGCTCATTAGGTGCGATTTTGGTCGCGCAAAGCCAACGCGGGATCTGCTCGATCTTGCTGGGCGACGACCCCGACCTTCTGACGCGAGACTTGCAAGACCGCTTCCCCAACGCAGAGCTGATCGGCGCAGACGCAGAGTTTGAGCAATTGGTTGCGCAGGTGATCGGGTTCGTCGAGGCGCCGGGTGTTGGATTGAACCTGCCTTTGGACGTGCAAGGCACAGCCTTTCAACAACGAGTCTGGCAAGCCCTGCGCGAGATTCCCCCTGGCGCCAGGCTTAGCTACACTGAACTGGCCGAGCGCATAGGCGCCCCTACAGCTGTGCGAGCCGTGGCGGGCGCTTGCGCCGCAAACCACATTGCCGTGGCAATTCCGTGCCACCGTGTCGTGCGGCGCGATGGCGGGTTGTCAGGATATCGCTGGGGCGTCGATCGCAAGCGCGAGCTGCTGCGGCGCGAGGCGCAGGCGCTGGACAAGCAAGGCTGAAGGCGCAAGCAAGGCTGTAATGGCTTAATTCAACGCCTCGTTGGCGGCTTCTTCTGGTGTCAGTCCGTTATAGAACTGGTCTGTAAACCACTCGGCCTGTTCCTCGATGTGGTCTTGCGCCTCTCGCAGCGAGGCGCCCGCCGCGACCAGAAACCCTTCGACTTCAATACACCATTCGATCAGCGCCACTTCGTCTGGATCGGGTTTGTGTTTTTTGCCCATATTGCTTCCTTGTTCGTGGCCATACACAACAGCCGGGTTGGCGACGTGCATCGCGATAGTGCTATTATCACCCGTTGTATACTGTTTATTTATACAGCATTAGGGGCCGCCATGCAGCCGATTCCAATCAAGGGCAGGGGCAGCAGTTCGAACAGAACACCTCGCTTCGAACAGTACGAGCGCACGCCGATAGACGATGAATGGCCAGGCATGGCTCAAGAGGCGCCCGTCAAGCTGGCCACGACGGTGTCGCTTGAGGCCGCCAAGTCCATCATTTCACGCAATGAGTCGCCCGATATTCCGTTTGACCAGTCCATCAATCCGTATCGAGGTTGCGAGCATGGCTGCATTTATTGCTACGCGCGGCCTACCCATGCCTATCTGAACCATTCGCCGGGGCTGGATTTCGAGACGAAGCTTTATGCCAAAAGCAATGCGACCGACATATTGCGCAAAGAGTTTTCCAAGCCTTCATACGTGCCCAAGCTGATCGCCCTCGGTACCAACACTGATCCGTACCAGCCCATAGAGCGGCGGCTACGAATTACCGAGTCCATCCTGACGGTGATGGAAGAATTCAACCATCCGGTCGCCATTACGACGAAATCCGCTACTGTGGTGCGCGACATCGACCTGCTTGCACGCATGGCGCGCAAAAATCTGGTCAGGGTGTACTTGTCGATAGGCTCTTTGGATAGAACGCTGGCACGTACGTTAGAGCCGCGCGCCAGCACGCCGGATGCGCGGCTTGAGACATTACGCCGGTTGAGCCGGGCCGGCATCCCCACCGGCGTCATCGTTGCTCCGGTCATTCCTGCACTTACCGACCACGATCTAGAGAAGATTTTGTTCAGCGCCAAAGATGCAGGCGCCCAAGACGCTGCCTATGTGCTGTTGAGATTGCCCCGAGAGGTTGCCGACCTCTTCGAAGTATGGCTGGCCGGGCACTATCCATTTAAGCACGCCCATGTTATGAACCTGGTCCGGCAAATGCGCGACGGCAAGATATATGATTCCGATTTTCGTACGCGCATGAAGGGTGCCGGCGTGTTTGCTCAATTGTTGGAGCAACGCTTCAAAAGGGCCTGCGCCAAAGCCGGCCTGAATCAGACTCGGCACCCGCTTGATGCAACCCTTTTCTGCAGGCCGCCGGAAGATCAGCCTCAGTTGACGCTGTTTTAGTCGGCGCGGAGCCGGATACCCTTACTAGGAAGTAAGCGTTTTGAACGAGATGCCGCAAGCATGTATCAAAATGCACCTTCGTCGGTTATGATCGTTGCGTGCTTGCCGAGGATGGATTGCCGAAAGTTAAGTCTTGAGCGACAGGCGCAAAAAAAGAAAGCGCCTCGAAGGGCGCTTTCGGGTGCTGCATAAGGAAGCCGGGTGTCCGCTCTTCGAAACTAGTTTCTACTAGGCTGCCAACAGATCGCGGCTTTTCACTATCAATTATAAGATCGTGGAGAAGTAATGTCTAGTGACGCAGACTTTGCTGATTTAGTGCGGTTTTTATCGCTCGAGCGGTTGGCAACTTTTCAAGCCATCACCGGATCCATTGGGGAAGCAATTTCACTACATCAGCAGACATTGCGCCTGGGCTCACAACTGATGATGGTGACTGCCGTCATCGAGGTGGCACTGCGTAACGCCGTCTATGAGAAATTGGAAAGTTACTATGGTCAGCCTGACTGGCTCGTTACTCCTCCGGCCGGCTTGGCGTGGCGAAGCTCCGAGGTTAGCAAGATTCAGCTCGCAAAAAAGAGCGCCCGCCGGGACGTATACGCAAAAATGTCCCAGGCGCAGAAACGGCATTTAGACACGCTGGCTTTTCCTAGAGGTGTTCCTGTCGCCGTGGGGAAGGCAGCTGATCTTCGTCGAGTGGCTGCTAGGCAAGAGCAGATTTCTGTCACTATGGGCCAAATTGTTGCGCAATTGACCTTTTTCTTCTGGAAGCGGCTGTATTCCAAAGACTATGCGAACGTGCTTTGGACTCCGCTCAAAACAGTATTTCCAGATAGGAATCTGAAACGCCCTGACGTGGCGAGTCAGCTCGAACATCTGTATCAAAGCCGAAATCGTGTCGCTCATCACGAACCGATATTTGGTCGTCGGTTACAGGAAACACTCGGAGCGATCGAATTCTTTCTGAATTACTTTGATGGTAAAGACGCGAACGGAGTCGCACACATCAGCAAATTACTGGCTGAAGACTTCAAACATTTGAAGGCGTCAGCTTCCGAGCTCGAAAGCCGCATCGCGTCGTTTAAGGTGAGCGGTGGGGGTTAACTAGAGCCACGCGCCTGGATGCTTCAGGCAGGACTGGCGACGCTCGCCGGGAGTCATGTTGAAGCGTCGACGAAAGGCCTTGTTGAAATACGCCTGATCAGAGAACCCCACCGCATAGGCTATCTGCGCCAGGCGCGCATATGTGTTGTTGACGATGAGCCGTTCGGCAGCCTGCAGGCGGGATTCAAGCAGCGTGGCGGTGAACGTTGTGCCTTGCTCGTGGAATACGCTTTGCAGCGTGCGCGGAGCCAGTTTCAAGTGCTGGCTTAAATGATGAAGATCGAGCCCCGAGTTGCCCAGATTCGCTTCGATATAGGCACAGGCTTGGTGGTATAGGGCGGTTCGCATGCTGCTGTGGTCGGCCTGTGGAGCATCGGCGCCATCAATGCCCAGGGCGAGCAAGTCGAGCAGGCAGTTTGAGGCCACGGCGGCCTGCCGGTCCGTCAGCGCGTCGGCATTGTGCAACAGGCTGCCGATGTAGCTTTTCAGCAAGCGGGCGCCAGCGTCGCTGGGCAGGGGGCGTGCGGCGGCATCCTGCAGCCGGCCCGTGCGGGCGGCGACGCCCGAAAGCGGCAGGCGCAGACACGTCATGGCAACGCGGTCTTCGAAATCAAAGACAAATGGCGAGTTGCCCAGGTTGATGCTGATGTCGCCGGGCGCCGCCCATTGTTCGCGCCCGTGCTGCTGCAGGCGGCATTTGCCTTGCTGGTGCAGGTTGATGAAAAGCCAGTCGTGGCGACTGTCGTCGGTATTGCA
This sequence comes from Pusillimonas sp., assembly GCF_044464525.1. Taxonomy (NCBI): domain Bacteria; kingdom Pseudomonadati; phylum Pseudomonadota; class Betaproteobacteria; order Burkholderiales; family Alcaligenaceae; genus Pusillimonas; species Pusillimonas sp. Next base: position 27,988 of record NZ_JBIQLE010000003.1, on the reverse strand, counting down.
GACCACGCGGTACGACTGGGCTTGCAGCCGGTTGATGGACAGGCTGCCCAGGCTTCGCGATTGCAATTGTGCCTGGAACGCTTGGGGAGAGTTTCGGGGCTCGGTGCGCACCTTCAGGAAGGCGGATGATATGGCCTCGTTCCAGAAGGATAACGCGCGATTGGATTTCAAGCCGCGAGTACTCCAGGTTTTGACTTGTTCCATGGTGTCCTCGGGGGAGCGCTTGCGCCAATGGACAAAACCGCGGCGCGCCAGTGCAATACAGGGCACAAATAGTGTGCGGATAATCGGGGTGACCGGCAGTATGGCCTGCGTTGCTTCATTCTATCCGTCGGCCGATGTCCGGGCAATACTGGGGGCAGCGCCACGCGTTGTCCACTTTCCCATAACGCCAAGGAGACAGCAGATGAGCACCGACGTCAAAACCTATTATCCCTACATCAATGGCCGCCCCTGGCAATCCGATGGGCAACCCGTTTACGAGGTAAAAAACCCTTTCACGGGTGAATTGATCGGGCGGACGCACCTGGCCACCGCTGCGGACATCGAAGCGGCGCTTGCCAGCGCCGAAGAGGCCCGGAAGCCTTGGGGCAAGACCCTGGCCAGTGAACGTGAAGCCATCTTGCTGAAGGCGGCCGACATCGTCGAACGACGCCGGATGGAAATCGCCCAGGTGCTGATCGAAGAGGGCGGCAACGTATTCGGCAAGGCGATGTTCGAATGCGACTATATGATCAGCGCTTTCCGCATCGCCGCCGGCCAGGCGCGTGACGTGCGCGGCGAGACCATGCCGGCGGATGCGCCCAACCGGCTTTCCATGACAATACGTCAACCGTTGGGTGTCGTCGTGGGCATTGGCCCCTTCAATGCGCCATTGTTGCTGAACGGCAAGAAGCTGGCTCCTGCGCTGGCCGCCGGCAACAGTTTCATTCTCAAGCCTTCTCCGTATACGCCCATTGCGGCGTTGTTGTTTGCGGAAATCCTTGAAGAGGCCGGCTTGCCGCCCGGTGTGCTAAGCGTGATCCCCACCACAGACGAAGCGGTGGGCGAAACCTTGTTCTCGGACCCCCGTGTCAAGCTGATCACCTTTACCGGATCGGCGCGGGTCGGAAGGATATTGTCCGAGCTGGCAGGGCGTTACCAGAAGCGCATCGTGCTGGAACTCGGCGGCAAGAGCCCCATGGTGGTATTGGCGGATGCCGACCTGGATTATGCGGTGCGCTCAGCGGCTTTCGGTATCTTCTTCAACCAGGGTCAGGTTTGCATGGCCAACTCACGCATCATTGTCGAAGCGCCCATCTACGACGCATTCTGCGAAGCTTTCGTGAAAAAGGTGCGTGATGTGCCTTTTGGTGATCCCTCTCAGCCGAACTCGGCGGTTGGGCCGTTGATTGACTGGCGGCAGGCCGCGTTCATTCGGGGCCATATCGACGATGCGGTGTCCAAAGGGGCCGAGCTGCTCGCAGGCGGCGGAGTCGACGGTAATGTAATGCAGCCATCGGTTCTGGTGGGTGTCAAACCGGGTATGGAGGTCTATAACGAAGAAAGCTTCGGGCCTTTGGCCGCCGTTTACAAGGCGCGCGATTTCGAGCATGCGGTGGAACTGGCCAATGACACTTCCTACGGTTTGTCGTCGGGCATCGTAACCAACGACTTGCAGAAGGCCTTTGACTTCGCCCTGCGCGTGGAAGCGGGCTCGGTGCATATCAACGACAATGCTTTTGACGACGACCCCAATGCGCCGTTCGGGGGGTTCAAGGACAGTGGCTATGGCAAAGAGAACGGCCGTTACTCGGTGGCCGACATGACAGAGCTGAAGTGGGTGACAGTGCAACTCGGAGAGCGACAGCTGCCTTTCTAGCGTATTTAGGGGTCTTTGGGGGTTTACGCTGTTCAGGGGTCGATAAGCGAAACTCCCAAGCCTTGGAGCTCTTTGGTGTTGCGATTGATCAGCGTCAAATCATGCTCCGGCGCTGACGAACTTCTTAAAAGCCCACGGCCAGGCCTTGTATGTTGGGTGGAATCTCATGCACTCGGCGCCGGCGAAGGGCTGAGAAGTGGAAACCGCATTGGCGGCACACAGTACCGGACGCCGGGAGTCATGAAGCTATTTTCATCAGGACCAGGCCGCCTATGATCAGGGCGGCAGCAATGACGCGTAGCGCGTGTGCCGGTTCACCCAGTACAAGGATTCCGACCACAAACGCACCCACTGCGCCGATGCCCGTCCAGATGGTGTACGCCGTTCCAAGAGGAAGACTGCGCATTGAAAAAGACAGCAATGCGAAGCTGATGACCATGGCCACGAGTGTGATGATCGACGGCCAAAGCCGGGTGAAACCATGCGACTGCTTCATGTAGAAAGCCCAAACGACTTCCAGTACGCCCGCAAATAATAATGAGATCCAAGCCATGCGGCTCTCCGTTGATGTTAGTGGAGCCGGGCCGTCCCGAATGCAATACAAAGGCGGGGGCGTCCCCGCTGGATGATGATAACCGAGGTTGAGATTAAGCGAAAAGCGGCTTGCATGGAACGGCGTGTTTTCATTTTTCGTCCAATACCTGCTTGAACAATTCTACGAAGGCGCGGGTGCGCTCAGGCAGCAGGCGCCGTCCGGGCATGACGCACCAGGCGGTTACGGCGGGTAGAGACCATTCCGGAAGCACAGGTACAAGCGTGCCATTTTCTACGTGGCTTCGCGCGAACCTTTCAGACAACCCCACGATGCCCATTCCTTCTATCGCAAGCGCCTGTTGAAGGCCCATGGCATTGGAAGAAATTATGGTTTTCGGGATGCCTTCCCAGCGCTCACTGTCGCGTGACAATTGCCAGGGCTGGGCCTCGCCGCTACTGAGGATGACGATCAGGCCGGCGTGCTGGAGCAAGTCGGCCGGTTCACGCGGCATCCCTCCTTTTGCCAGATAGGCGGGGCTTGCATACAGGGCGTTGCGCAGCCTGGCTGCTTGCGTGGCAATAAGAGTATTGTCGTCGGGCAGGCGTCCCGCCATGCGCACGGCCACGTCGAAGCGCTCGGCGATCAGGTCGACGCGCCGTGCCGACAGATCCAGCTCAAGCCGTACCTGCGGGTAGTCTTGATGAAATCGCCGAACAAGGGTCACCACCGAAAGCTCATGAAACTCGGGGGGCAGGGACACTCGCAGCGTACCTTGCGGAACCACCTGCCGGTGCAGCGCCAGCGATTGTGCGGCGTCCGTTTCTTCAACCAGGCGTCGGGCGTGCTCGAGGATGCGCTCGCCGAAATCGGTGATTGTCAGTTTTCGCGTGGTGCGCATCAGTAGCCGTTCACCCAACTGGTTCTCTAACTGCGTGATGCGGCGAGACAGCGTGGACTTTGGCAGCCCGATGCGGTCAGCCGCACGAGAGAAACTGCCCGCATCGATTACGTGGGCAAAAAGAATCAGGTCATTGGCGGTCAGCGACATGGTAGCTCTCTGTTCCATATTTGGAAATATTTTAACCGATTGAGCACCTATTTTTACACTTTATATACTAATAAAATGAAGTATCTAAATTGAAAGGAGTGTTCCCATGCTGAATATCAGAAGAAGCAATGAACGGGGCGCCGCCGAACATGGCTGGCTCAGCTCTCGTCACACATTCTCGTTTGCCGACTATCATGATCCCCGCCACATGGGTGTTGGGCCTCTGCGCGTCATTAACGAAGACCGTGTTCAGCCGGGCAAGGGTTTCGGCACACACGGCCATCGCGACATGGAGATTATTTCTTATGTGTTGGATGGAGAGCTCGAGCACAAGGACAGCATGGGCACGGGGTCGGTCATCCGCTATGGCGATGTACAACGCATGAGCGCGGGCAGCGGCGTCAGGCACAGCGAATTCAATCCCTCCGATTCCAACCCTGTGCATTTTCTGCAGATATGGGTCATGCCGGACAAACAGGGCATAGAACCCAGTTATGAGCAGAAATATTTTGACCCTGAGTCAAAGCGAGGGCAGCTGCGCCTGATTGCATCACCCGACGGGCGGGAAGGCTCGGTGCGCCTACAGCAAGATGCCACGGTGCATGCCGCCATCCTTGAAAGCGGCGATCCGGCTTTAACCCACGATCTGGCTGCCGGACGCATCGGTTACGTGCACGTGGCAAAAGGCGAAGTGTCGGTAAATGGCGAGAAGCTTTCAGCCGGCGACGCCGCGCATATTGCCGGCGAGGCGCAAATGCAACTGGCCGACGCCGAAGGCGCCGAAGTGCTGCTGTTTGATCTGCCGGTTTAGTCGGTTCGGGCTTCGTCGTGGTTGGCTACGCCGCGGCGCACGACGATTGGAACAGCGCCCAATTGTTTTTTTGCAACCCATTGGGCCAGTGAGGCGTCAAGGTAATCGGTATGGCCCGGAAACCAGCGAGCCAGCTCGATCGTCAGGCGGCGGGCCTCTTCGGCGGGGCCGCCGCCTTCGAGATAGGCGGCCACCTCGCGCATCGACGCTAAAACAGCGGCATGCTCATTCGTGTGGCATTCGGTGGCCGGGAAAGCCGTTTTCTGCATCCAGTCTTCTTCTTGGGCGAAGTGGTGCTCGCTGTGGACGATCAGGGCTTTTAGATGGCCCAGCAGGGCGTCGTCTTCGGCTTGCAGCATGGCGCCCACGATGTCGACGAATTCGCGGTGAGTGTCATCCATGGGCTGGAAGCCGACCAAAAAGGCATCCGTCCAGTTCAGTTCATCAGTGGTGATCATGGCGATATCAAGTAGACAACTAAACAGCGGCTAGACGTGTAGCGGCTGGCGTTTTGGCATGCCCGCCAGGTTGCGGGCGCAATGCGCATTAAGCGAAGCTTTATCATAACAAGCTTTACCCCTTGTCGTCGAAGGGCTGTGGGCGACGAAACCGGCGTGATGCGTCACAATATGCATTTGGCCGTTAGCTCTGGAAGGCATATGACTCGTATCGTTTTGTTTGAGAATATCCATGCAAGCGCCCGTGAGGTTTTCGAAGCATCCGGCTTCGACGACATCACGGTGCACAAATCGGCCTTGCCGCCGGAAATGCTGCGCGACGAGCTGCGTGATGCGCAACTGGTCGGCATCCGTTCTCGAACCCATCTCGATAGCGCCTTGCTGGCCGACCTGCCCGATCTGCGCGCCATCGGCTGCTTTTGCATAGGCACAAACCAGGTTGATCTTGAAGCCGCGATGATGCGGGGCATGCCGGTGTTCAATGCGCCGTTTTCAAACACGCGCTCGGTTGCCGAGATGGTGCTGGGCCAGGCTATTTTGCTGCTGCGCCGTATTCCTGAAAAAAACGATCGTGTACACCACGGGTTCTGGGACAAAACCGCCGAAGGCGCTTTCGAAGCGCGCGGCAAGACCCTGGGCATCATTGGTTACGGCAATATTGGGTCGCAAGTGGGCACATTGGCCGAGGCCGTTGGCATGCGGGTGCTGTTCCATGACATCGAAGCCAAATTGCCGCTGGGCAATGCACGCGCCTGCACCACGCTCAAACAACTGTTGGATCAGTCCGATGTCGTTACGCTGCACGTGCCGGGCGGTCGCGGTACCCGCGATATCATCAACGCCGAGGCGCTGGCGGCCATGCGCAAGGGAGCCATATTAATCAACGCCTCGCGCGGCACGGTGGTCGACATCGACGCCCTGCGCGAGGCGCTGCAGGCCGGTCATCTTTCCGGAGCCGCCATCGACGTTTTCCCCACCGAACCCAAAAGTGTCGACGAGCCGCTCGACAGCCCGCTGATCGGCATGCGCAACGTCATCCTGACGCCGCATATTGGTGGCAGCACGCAAGAATCCCAAGAGAATATCGGCAAAGAGGTTGCCGAAAAGCTGGTGCGCTTCATCCAAAGCGGAACCACCAAGGGGGCGGTGAATTTCCCCGAAGTGCCCTACATCGAGCCGGCGGGCGCAGCGCGTATTTTGCATGTGCATCGCAACCTGCCCGGGGCCATGGGTACGCTTAGCAGCCTGATGGCCGAGCATGGCCTGAACATTGCCAGTCAGCAATTGCAGACGCTGGGTCAGATCGGCTATGTGGTAACAGATGTTGAAGGCAAGGTCGACGATGCCGTCATGGCCGACCTGCGCGCGCATCCCATTACCGTACGCTGCGATCTGGTTCCGTAATTCGGGTTTTTATTTTTCGGGTTTTTATTTCGTCCAATTGACTACCTGCTCAAGCGGCGCCTCATCGACAGGCGCCGTGTGCAGGATGTCGGCCAAGGTGTATTCATCAAAGTGGGCCAAAAAGGCCTGAAGGGCGCCGTGCACGATTCCGCTCAGGCCGCACGAGCCCGCGAGAGTGCACTTGTTGTTCGGGCCAAGGCATTCCACCAAGGCCAGATCGGTTTCTGTGTCGCGCAAGACGGCGCCCAGCACGATGTCTTCCGGCGCCTTGGCCAGGCGCATGCCGCCGTTTTTTCCCCTTACTGTCTTGAGCCAGCCGTTCTGGCTGAGGCGGTGCGTGACCTTCATGAGGTGGGGTTCTGAAATGCCGTAGGCACGGGCCACTTCCGAGATCGTGCAAAGGCGATCGGGATGCCGGCCTACGTACATCAGCAGGCGCATGGCGTAGTCGCTGTGTTGGGTGAGTCTCATGGTCGGGGCCTGATCAGCATGGGTACGAATCGCCAAAGGTAAAGTACAAATGCCAGTGACCACGCGACGGCGGAAGCGTGCAGTAAGGCTTGCATTGCGTCGGTGGGCGCTAATGCGATAAGCCTTAGTACTACAGCAAAAATAATCAACCAATAGCTGGCTACCATGCTGCGGTCCAGTTGCAAGGGGCGGCCCAGATGCCCCAATGCCGTGCGGGTGACCATGCCTATGATTAACACCGAGAAGCCGGCCATGCCGATAATGTGCACGTGAACCGCCGAGCGTGCCAGTACTCCGGTACCGATGCCGCCCAGATGCGCGGCGGCGAAGAGCAGGCCGATGCCCAAGGCGGCATAGCCAAGGTAGAGAATCCAGAGTATGGGTTTGTGCAGCACGGCCTGGGGCTTCCAGAGGACGATCTGATACAGGCTGATCAGCCCTGTGATGGCCAGCGCTATCGCCATGGCGGGCGTTAGGCCTGCGAGGCCCAGCGCGATGGCCAGCACACTAAGCACCAATTGAGCTTGCCCGCTACGCGTCAGCATGGGTATGGTCAGACCGGGAATGGCGCGCATGGCAAAGAAGGGTACGACACGCCGCGCTACCAGCAGAACGATGACCGCCATGCAGATCAGGCCCAGTTCAAAGTGCTGCATCAGCACCAGGTAATTGCCTGAAAGTGAACTGCGCAGATATAAACAATTGGCGATGCCCAAACCCAGCACCAGGAAAGGTATGCCGTAGTTGCGGACGCTTTTGCCCTTAAGCATCACTTTAAGCAAGACAACGGCGCTTAAAAGGAAGAACGCTGTTTCGGCAACAGCTGCAATATAGAAGGCCGTGTTGCCGCCCGCCAGGTAGCCAATTCGCGCCACCAGCCAAAGAACGCAGGCGATTGCCAAAGGGACCCCTTTTAACGGATTGACGCCTGTCCAGGTGGCACTGGCGGTCAGAAGAAACCCGACCGCGATGGTGGCAACGAAGCCCCAAAGCATCTCGTGCGCATGCCAGGCGGCGCCTGTCAGGGGACCGGACAGCCATTGCGGCGTGAATATCCAGATGGCAACCGAAAGCAAGGCCCAGGCGCAGCCCGCAATATACAGAGGACGAAAACCCAGTTCGAGAAATGCTTCGAGCTGGGGGCCTTTTTTCACGGGCTCGCCCGGCTCGTGCAAGGAAACCGGAATGGCTTGTGCTTTAGCCATGAAACACCTCGGTAACGGGCTGGTTGGGCTGGTTGTGCATTTGATACCCGAACCACAAACTGCGCGCAATGCGGTGCGCGAACTCTTCGGCGCGCTGTGCGAACGGGCGGTTGGACAGGGTTTGCGTCGTGTCATGAAACAAGGCCAGCCAACGCTGGAAAAGCTCGGCGTTAAGATCGGGAAGGACCACATGCTTGGGCATGGGGGCGCCACTATACGTACCCGTGCCGCGCATCAATGAAGACCAGAAGCTCACCATTTTTTTCAGGTGATGATCCCAGTCGTTGATGTGCGCGTCGAAGATGGGGCCGAGTATGGCGTCACCACGTACGCGGTCATAGAAGCTGTAGACAAGGGTGGAAACTTCTTCTTCGGTGCAGAGTTCGTCTCGAGTGGCCATTCGGGCCTCCGGTAAGGCAGTGGGCGAGTGCGGTAGACGGCGCGGTGATGAATGAGTCGCATAGTCTAGCCATGATCTTAAACATATATATTAAATGTATCTTAATTAAAAGCTGCCGAAGCGTCAATGTTGTTGGGCGGGCAACGTTAAAGCGATTTACGTTACACTTCGTGGTGTGCCGGCTACATACTAACCCTAGGTAGGCGTGATTTTCATTGCATACCCCTAGCTGGTGATTTACATTTCAACATATGTTGTTGAATTCACTATTTAACCTGTTGCTTCCAGTGTAGTTACAAGTAGCGGCCCGCCGGTATACATGCCCCACAAAATCCTTGAACAGCCTTCAACCATAAGTTGTGTTGTGCCTTGCCTGAACGAGGCGGCCAACCTGGGCGTTCTGGTTCCCAGCTTGGTGTCGGCCTTGTCTTCCCTGGCTCCGGCTTTTGAAATCATCGTCATCGACGACGGCAGCACCGACAATACTCCCGAGCTTCTCGATACCTTGTCACGCCAGCATCCTCAGGTGGTGTACGTACAATTGTCGCGCAATTTCGGCAAGGAGGCCGCCCTTAGCGCGGGCCTTGAGGCCGCACGCGGTCAGGTTGTGGTCACGCTAGACGCCGATCTTCAGCATCCCCCTGCACTTATTGCGCCCATGCTCGAGCGCTGGCGGCAGGGCATCGACATGGTCTACGCTGTGCGCACCACGCGCGAAGACGAATCCGTGTTCAAGCGGCTGGGTACGAAGTGCTTCTACCGGCTTATGCGCACTTCGGGCGGGCTTACCGTACCGGAAAACGCCGGCGATTTCCGGCTAATGGACCGCAAGGTGGTTGATGCCTTGCTGCTGTTGCCCGAGCGCAACCGATTCATGAAGGGCCTGTTCGCATGGGTCGGCTTCAAGACCGAGCCTTTTGCCTATACGCCTCCGCAGCGCTTATATGGCGCCACCAGCTTTAAGCCGTTCAAGCTATTCCATTTCGCGCTAGACGGCCTTACCGCGTTTACAACCTGGCCCCTTCGCTTGCTTAGCATGGCGGGCATTGTGTTGTCGCTGCTTTCGTTTGCCTATGGGCTGTTCATCATCGTCAAATATTTCATGTTCGGCGATCCGGTCCAAGGCTGGGCCTCTCTCATTACGGTGGTGTTGTTTTTCGCCGGCATTAACCTCATTTCCATCGGCGTGCTGGGCGAATACATCGCCCGCATATTTGGCGAGGTCAAGAACCGGCCGCTCTATCTGGTGCGCAATCAAAAAGGCCAGGGCCTGGGGCAGCGCATGTCGCTCACCCATCCCGAACTCTTCACCGGCGAGCGGCGGCCGCAGCCCGTCAATCGGGTAATCAATCAATGATCAAGCCGGGCCGTTTCTGTTGCTATCGCGCGACGGCAACGCCGTCCCGCTTCGCCGCGCCCACCCAGGCTGCAGCCCTCTAGTTTCCCCGCTCAACCCTTTTTATATTCCGCCAATGAACTTGACGAGTACGCTGATGCGCGCCCGCCCCACATGGCTTATCGCCCTTATGGCGTTTGCCTGGTTCGCTGCCAGCACCTGGTCTTGGCCCCTGCTGCTTCCTGATGAAGGCCGATACGTGGGCGTCGCCTGGGGCATGCTCAGCCATGGCGAGTGGGGCGTACCGCTATTGAACGGCTTGCCGTTTTTTCATAAGCCACCGCTTTTCTACTGGCTTACCGCAGCGTCTCTATGGACCTTCGGCCCGAACGAGTGGGCGGCGCGGATGGCTTCGGTGCTGGGCGCGACGCTGATGGTCGCGTCTGTTTATTGGTTTCTGAAAGCGCACGCCACCCGTTTGCAGGCCACGATCGCGGCGCTGGTGTTGGCGGTGCAGCCCTTCGTCTTTGGTGCTTCACATTACGCCAACCTCGACATGCTGGTGGCGGGCATCATTACCGCCACCATTGTGCTGGCGGCATCGGCGGCATTGCGTCTCGAGGTAAAAAAGCCTTATCGCCGCGTCTTGGCGCTGGCTTACGTTGCCTTAGCGCTGGGCTTCTTGGCCAAAGGACTAATTGGCATAGTTCTGCCCGCAGGCGTTATTGGCCTATGGCTGCTCGGTCGGCGCCGTTTCGGGGTGTTGCTCGGGCTGATGTGGCTTCCGGGCTTGGCGCTTCTGCTGGCGGTCTCGCTGCCGTGGATGGCGGCGATGCAAGCGCGTTACGAAGGCTTCTTCGATTACTACATTCTTTATCAGCACTTTCATCGTTATCTGGAAGGCGGGTTCAACAACGCGCGTCCCTTCTGGTTCTACTTGCCGGTGCTGATCCTGTTGACCTTGCCGTGGTCCACTCAGTTGTGGCGACTGTTTGAAAAAGGATATTGGGGCAGGGATGAGGGCAGCGCCTTGCGTGGCCTGATGGTCGTCTGGTTTTTGGTCGTTTTCGTGTTTTTTTCGATTCCCAATTCGAAGCTCGCCGGATATGTCCTGCCCTGCTCGCCGCCGGTTGCGTACTTCATTGCCGATATTTTTGGCCGGCGCCTTCAAAACGCCGATCAAAAGGCGGGGCGGCTGCTTGGGGTCTGTACGATGATCTCGGCCGCCATCTGCTTGGCGGCAGTGATGGCCCTGTCGCTGGCTAACCGTCCGTCGGCCAAGACGCTTGCCGCGCGGCTTGACGGCTTGATACAGGCTGAAGATCAAATTGTGATGCTGGACCGCATGCACTATGACCTCAATTTCTATCTTCGTTCGGCGCGTCCGGCCTGGGTAGTGGCCGACTGGAGGGCGGAAGATATACACAGCACGGATAACTGGCGCAAAGAATTGTTCGACGCCGCCCCCTTTGCCCCCGTGCTGGCAAGCCAACTGTTGGTCACGCACGATGACCTGCTGGCGCGCGTCTGCACCCACGCTGCCGGAAACCACTGGCTGGTGGGCCGTGCATCGGCGCTCGGGAGGCTGCCCGAATTCCGGTTGAATGAACCAGAAGTCTCAACGGGCGTCTTCCATGCCTGGCGAATCGGCCCGGATGTACGCGATGCGGTTTGCGTAGCCATACCCCAGGTTGCCTTGGAGTGACCGCGGCACATAACTTGGGCGTCATGAGCGCAACCAAGAGCTCGTTGTGCCGTCGGCGGTTCAGCTCTTAAGGCGGAATGCCCAGAATCGCCCTAGAATGAAAGTTAATGCCGCCAAACCGATTAAGATCATGGCAAGCAGCACGTCGTATCTGATGGCCGTAACATGAAGCAAATACGCGTAAGCCAGTTCGTTGATGCAGAATCCCAGTGCGGACACCGCGAAGAATCGCCGTGCTGCGCGGACCCAGGGGCCGCGTTGATGCCTGAAGGTAAAGTGGTAGTGACCCAGAAACGATACAAAAAAGGCGACCAGCCAGCCGGCAAGGTTCGCCAGCAACGGATCAAGCGCCAGTTCTCGCACGCACAGCACAGCCACCAGCCAGTGTGTAAAGGCCGCGGCGCAGCCGGTGGCGATGAACCAGCTTATCTGCTTGAACAGCTTCAGCATAAGCACTGTTTTTCAGAAGAGGGGTTGTGAACGTAGATAGCCAGACCAAGAGCGTGGTGTTTTGCGCCGACGACTTTGGCATGAACCCGGCCGTCGACACAGGCATCATACGCCTGGCCCGGCAGGGACGCCTTAGCGCCGCCAGTTGCCTGACGCAAGGGCCGACATTCTCGGCTCATGCGCTTGAGCTTGCCAAGACGGGCGTGCAGCTTGGTTTGCACTTGAACTTCACCGAACCGCTCGGGCGTGCCTGCATGCGAACCTCGTCGGACAAAACGCAGGAATTGTACCTGCCCTTGCCCCAGTTGATCCGTCGCGCCTATTTGCGCCGGCTCGACCGCAATACGCTGCGAGCGCAGATCCAGAACCAGCTTGACAGTTTCGAGGAGGTATTCAATCGGCCTCCCCATTTTGTCGATGGTCACCAGCACATTCATCAACTGCCCGTTATCCGCGACGTCCTGCTCGACACACTTTTGCAGCGCTATCGCAATATTAGGCCGCCATGGCTGCGCGGTACGCATGCCATACCTCTGAGGGGCCCGGCGGCGGCGTATCGCACCAAGGCGCTGATCATCCAGGCGCTTGGCGCTGGTGTGCTGGCGCGCGGCGCCCGCAAGGCAGGGTTCAGCTTGAATGCAAGGTTCGCGGGAGTGTATGATTTTCAAGGCGGCGAGACCGCTTATCGCGACTTGCTTGCGGCGTGGTTGCGCCAGATCGGCGACAGGGATGTATTCATGTGTCATCCGGCCGCCCACGTCGACAAGGCCGACCCTCTTGGCCCGCAACGTCTTGCTGAATTCAATGTGCTTTCCGGAGACGAGATGGGGCGTTGGCTGCAAGAACATAAAATCCAGCCCTTGCTGGACGCGTTTTAATTTTGGAGAAACATTGTGGCTACTCCCATCAACCCCTTAAGCGCCGACTTTGCCGTGGCGCCTCAGCTTACGCCCGAAGATATGCGCGCCGTCGCCGAGGCAGGGTATAAAAGCGTCATCATCAATCGGCCCGACTACGAAGGTGGTGTCGAGCAGCCCACTTCGGCCGATGTTATTGCCGCGGCCCAAGCCGCCGGGCTGCGGGTGGAATATCAGCCCGTTGTCAGCGGCGCCATGACGCAGCAAGACGTCGAGCGCTTTGGGCAATTGCTCGATACACTGCCTGCACCGGTATTGGCCTACTGCCGCAGCGGTACGCGTTGTACCCATTTGTATCAGGCATCGAAAGGCCGTTAGCCGTGTCCGATGCCGACGCACGATCATGCGGGCTATTGATCAGACGCAAACATCCGCGTTTTCACCGGTATGTTTTTAGTTGGGTTATGGCTAGGATAGAGGCATAGCTAATGGAAGCATCCTTCAATCCACGGGAACCGCAATGTTTAAAAAGATATTAATCCCCACCGATGGTTCGTCACTCGCAGCCCAGGCTGCCAACAAAGGCGTTTGCCTGGCGCGCCAAATAGGTGCTGAAGTCGTCGCCTTGTATGTTACGCAGCCTTTTGCTGCAACGGTCGGCTTCGATGGAATGGCCGCCGCTTATGCCATTACCGACGAAGACTACGAAAAAACAGCGGCTCAGCAAGCGCAAAAATATCTGCAGGCGGTTCTCGATCGCGCATCCACGGCGGGCGTAACGGCTACATCTCAAACTGTGTCCAGCTTTAATGTGGCCGATGGAATCGTGCAAGCGTCCACCGACAACAATTGCGATCTGATCTTCATCGGCAGCCACGGCCGCACGGGCTTATCGCGCCTGCTGCTGGGCAGCGTTACAGTCAAGGTGCTGGGCCTGGCTCGCACGGCGGTGCTGGTCTATCGTGTCAAAGACCCAGTCGAATAGTGTGCGGTTGATTAGTACACGGGCGGCTAAATAGCCGCCCTTTTTTATATGCCCAAGGTGATATTCAGCGGCCGGTGTCTTCAGTGGACTTTGGGAGCGAGAAGTTCGCGGTGGCTGACGATGGCTTGCTTGACGATATCGCTAAGCTGGGCTTCTTGGCCGCGGCCATCGGGGTGTTCCGCCAAAAAATCCAGCATGGCGGTACGCATGCGGGGTTCCCAAAATTTTTTGATGTGGTCGGCGATGCCGTCCAGTCCTTCCTGGCGATCTGGCATGGCCTCGAAGAAGTCGCCGATGCTATTGGCCATCTTTATGAGGTGGTCGATGTTGTTCAAGGCTATACCTATATTGATTCGTAAGGGATCAGGAATTCGGGGTGCGAGTAAACGGTGAACACATCCTTGCGCGCGAAGCCGGCCAGCAGCACGTTAAGCTCGTTGGCCATTTGCACCGCGTAGGAAGTGGGCGCCGACACCGCCACTACGGCCGACATGCCCGCCGCCGCTGCTTTTTGCACCATTTCGAAACTGGCGCGGCTTGAGATGACGGCGAAGCCATCAGAAGTATCCTGGCCTTTTTGCAGCAAATGGCCAATGAGCTTGTCCAGCGCATTGTGGCGCCCGACGTCTTCGCGTACCGCTTGTATCTCGCCTTGCATATTTGCCCAGCCGGCGGCGTGTGTTGCGCCGGTTTCCAGATGCAGCGGCTGCAGTTCGCGCAACGCCTCGGTGGCGGCGGCAATAGCTTGCGCCTTGAGGAAGGCGGGCCGTTCGGGTAGCGCAGGCAGCGTACGCTGCACTTCGTCCAGGCTTTCGAGACCGCACAGGCCGCAGCCCGTGCGCCCCGCCAGGTTGCGGCGACGAAGCTTGAGTTGATTCAAGCAGGCGCCGGCGATGGTTAGCTGAACCACGATGCCTTTGTCGCGTGCCTCGAGCTCGACGTCGTAGATGTCGCGAGCCGAGCGCACGATTCCCTCGGTATACGAAAACCCGTAAGCGAAGTCTTCGAGGTTGCAGGGCGTGGCCAGCACTGTCGCATGCGCGATTCCGTTGTATTCGAGCGCAATGGGTATTTCGCGTGCGAGCTGGTCGGGCTCGGGTGCATAGGACACCCCGGGCCGTTGCCTATGCACAGTATGAGCCGCATGCCCCGCCTGTTCATCCGGCGGGGCCGCGTCCAGTTTCGGATGAGCGGATTGCATGGCTGACAGTCTACAGTTGTTCGACTGTTGCGTTTTCGTGTTTTATGCCGGCCCCGCCTTCGGCAGGGCTTTCACCTTCGCGTAAACGGTCGCGCAGCAGCTTTTGCTGCACGTCGCTGAAACGCGACCATCCCGCCTGCCAGTCGGAGGGCTGGGTGACCAGCCTTGCCTGCACCGCCGTTACCTTATATTCGGGACAGTTGGTGGCCCAGTCGGAGTTGTCGGTGGTTACCACGTTGGCGCCCGACTCGGGGAAGTGGAAGGTGGTATAGACCACGCCCGGCTGCACCCTTTCGGTGATGTCGGCGCGCAGCACGGTTTCGCCGACCCGGCTTTGCACGGCCACCCAGTCGCCTTGCGAAATACCGCGATCTTCGGCGTCTTGAGGGTGGATCTCGAGTACGTCTTCGTTGTGCCACAGGCTATTGGCAGTGCGCCGTGTCTGGGCGCCCACGTTGTATTGAGACAGAATGCGGCCGGTGGTAAGAAGCAAGGGATACTTGCGCGTGCTGCGCTCGTCGCTGGGCACGTATTTGGTGACCATGAACCTGCCCTTGCCGCGCACGAACTCATCGACGTGCATGGTGGGAGTGCCGTCGGGGGCTTCTTCGTTGCAGGGCCACTGCACGCTGCCGCCCAGTTCGTCGATCTTGTCGAACGACACGCCGTGGAAGGTGGGGGTAAGGCGAGCGATTTCGTCCATGATCTCGCTGGGATGCTTGTAATGCATGGGATAGCCCATGGCCGTGGCTAGTGAGCAGGTGGCTTCCCAGTCGCCCATGCCGCCCAGGGGTTCCATGACCTTGCGTACGCGCGACACGCGGCGTTCGGCGTTGGTGAAGGTGCCGTCTTTTTCAAGGAAGCTGGAACCGGGCAGGAAAACGTGGGCGTATTTGGCGGTTTCGTTCAGGAAGATGTCTTGGACAATAACGCATTCCATGGCCGAAAGCGCCGCCGCCACATGTTGCGTGTTGGGATCGGATTGGGCGATATCTTCGCCTTGGCAATACAGGCCCTTGAATGAACCGCTAAGGGCTGCGTCGAACATGTTGGGAATGCGCAGGCCGGGCTCGGCTTGCAGGGTTACGCCCCAGTCGCGCTCGAAATCGCCGCGTACGGCATCGTCGCTTACGTGGCGATAGCCGGGCAGCTCGTGCGGGAAAGAGCCCATGTCGCAAGACCCTTGCACGTTGTTCTGGCCGCGCAACGGGTTGACGCCCACGCCTTCGCGGCCAAGGTTGCCGGTGGCCATGGCAAGGTTGGCGATGGCCATCACGGTAGTCGAGCCTTGGCTGTGCTCGGTAACGCCCAGGCCATAGTAGATTGAGCCATTGCCTTGGGTGGCGAACAGACGTGCCGCGCCGCGTACGTCGGCGGCGGGCACGCCGGTAATTTCAGCCGTGGCTTCGGGCGAGTTTTCAGGTTGCGAGACGAAATCACGCCATTGTTCGAAGGCCGGCAGTTCGCAGCGTTCGGCAACGAAGGCTTCGTCGATCAGGCCTTCGGTGGCAATGACGTGCGCCATGGCGGTAAGCAGCGCCGTGTTGGTGCCGGGAAGCA
Source organism: Pusillimonas sp. (assembly GCF_044464525.1). Classification (NCBI taxonomy): domain Bacteria; kingdom Pseudomonadati; phylum Pseudomonadota; class Betaproteobacteria; order Burkholderiales; family Alcaligenaceae; genus Pusillimonas; species Pusillimonas sp. Next base: position 11,701 of record NZ_JBIQLE010000003.1, on the reverse strand, counting down.
CCGGAAGGTGGTAGTCGGCCTTGACGTGGGGTGAGTCGACCAGTTCGATGCTGCGCGGGTCGATCACGATAAGCTTGGCGCCTTCGCGCAGGCGACGCTTGAGTCGCGATGCGAATACCGGATGAGCCGCGCTGGGGTTGGCGCCCATGATAATGATCACATCGGTGAACATGACCGAATCGAACGTTTGGGTGCCGGCCGACTCGCCCATGGTGGTCTTGAGGCCGTAGCCCGTGGGCGAGTGGCAGACGCGCGCGCAGGTATCGACGTTATTGGTTCCGAAGGCGGCACGCACCAGCTTTTGCACCAGATAGGTTTCTTCGTTGGTGCAACGTGATGATGTAAGCCCGCCGATGGAGTTCTGGCCGTATTTGGCCTGGATGCGCTTGAGTTCTGAAGCGGCGTGCCCGATGGCTTCATCCCAACTGACTTCGCGCCAGGGGTCTTGAATGCTGGCCCGGATCATGGGCTTGGTGATGCGATCTTGGTGGGTGGCATAGCCCCAGGCGAAACGGCCTTTAACGCAAGAGTGACCGCGGTTGGCCTGGCCGTCTTTCCAGGGAACCATGCGCACGACCTGGTCGCCTTTCATTTCGGCCTTGAAGGCGCAACCCACACCGCAGTAGGCACAGGTGGTGATGACGGAATGCTCGGGCTGGCCCATCTCGACGACCGTTTTTTCGATCAGGGTGGAGGTGGGGCAGGCCTGTACGCAGGCCCCGCAGGAAACGCAGTCGCTGTCCAGGAAAGAGTCGTTCTGCCCCGCAGCGACGCGCGAGTCGAAGCCGCGGCCGACAATGGTAAGTGCGAATGTGCCCTGAACCTCGTCGCAGGCGCGCACACAGCGGCTGCATACTATGCACTTGGACGGGTCATAATCGAAATACGGATTGGAGCTATCGGTAGCGTCATCGAGGTGATTGGCGCCTTCGAAGCCATAGCGCACGTTGCGCAGGCCGACAACGCCGGCCATGTCTTGCAGCTCGCAATCGCCGTTGGCCGGACAGGTGAGGCAGTCGAGCGGGTGGTCGGAGATGTAGAGCTCCATGACGTTGCGGCGCAGATCATGGAGCTTGGGCGTTTCGGTACGGATGACCATGCCGGGCTCGACAGGCGTGGTGCACGAGGCTGGATAGCCGCGCCGACCTTCGATCTCGACCAGGCAAAGCCGGCACGAGCCAAAGGCCTCGAGGCTGTCGGTAGCGCACAGCTTGGGAATGTTGATGCCGGCGATGGCGGCCGCCCGCATTACCGAAGTGCCCTCGGGCACGGTGCACTCGACGCCGTCGATGGTAAGGGCGACGGTTTCGGTATTGAGTGACGGCGGGGTGCCGAAGTCACGTTCGCGTTGGACGATGGTTTCTAGCATGTTGGGCTCCGGATGTCAGACGGCGCTGGCGGCCGGTTGTGAAGACTCGGATGGGCCGAAATCTTCTGGGAAATGTTCGAGCGCGGACAAGACCGGGTATGGGGTCATTCCGCCCAGGGCGCACAGCGAGCCGCCCAGCATGGTGTCGCACAGGTCGCGCAGCAGATGCACCTGCTGCTCGCGTTGTTCGCCCGACCGAATTTTTGCAATAACCTCGACGCCGCGTGTAGAGCCGATGCGACAGGGCGTGCACTTGCCGCACGATTCGATGGCACAGAATTCCATGGCGTATTGAGCCATTTTAGACATGTCGACGGTGTCGTCAAATGCCACCAGGCCCCCGTGGCCGACCATGGCCGAGATGCCGATATAGGCTTCGTAGTCGATGGGGGTGTCCCATTGGGACTCGGGCAGATAGGCGCCCAGCGGCCCGCCGACCTGTACGGCTCGCAGGGGCCGGCCGGATGCGCTTCCGCCGCCGTAGTCGTACAGCAATTCGCGCAAGGTAAGGCCGAAGGCGCGTTCGACCAGGCCGCCTTGCTTGATGTTGCCCGCAAGCTGGAAGGGCAGGGTGCCCTTGGAGCGGCCCATGCCGTAGTCGCGGTAATAGGCGCCGCCTTTGGCCATGATGATGGGTACGGTGGCCAGCGAGATGACGTTGTTGATGACGGTGGGCTGGCCGAACAGGCCCTTTATGGCGGGCAGCGGCGGTTTGGGGCGTACCTCGCCGCGTTTGCCCTCGAGGCTTTCAAGCATGGAGGTTTCTTCGCCGCAGATGTAGGCGCCGGCGCCGACGCGCACTTCCATGTCGAAGGCCCGCCCGGTGCCGGCGATATCGTGGCCCAGCCACCCGGCAGCGCGTGCGTTGTCGATGGCCGCGTTCAGCGTGGCGATCGCATCGGGGTATTCGGAACGCACGTAGATATAGCCGTACGTGGCGCCCACCGCCAGGCCGGCGATGGTCATGCCCTCGATGAGGGTGTAGGGGTCGCCTTCCATGATCATGCGATCAGAGAAAGTGCCTGAATCGCCTTCATCGGCGTTACAGGCAATGTACTTTTGCTCGGCCGGCGTGGTAAGCACCGTCTTCCATTTGATGCCGGTGGGGAAGGCCGCACCGCCGCGGCCGCGCAGGCCCGACTCGGTGACTTCATCGACGATGGCTTCGGGGCTCATGGAGGCGGCCCGCTTGAGCCCGGCAAGGCCGCCGTGCGCCTGGTAGTCGCTGAGGCTGAGCGGGTCGGTGATGCCCACGCGCGCAAAGGTAAGGCGTTGCTGGTTCTTGAGATAGGGAATTTCTTCGGTTGGGCCGTGGCCCAGCGCGTGCAAACCGCCTTGCAACCAGTTGGCATCGAACAGGCCCGGAACGTCTTGGGCTTCAACAGGGCCGTAGGCAACCCGGCCTTGCGGGGTTTGGACCTCGACCATGGGTTCCAGCCAGAGCAGGCCGCGTGAACCGTTGCGCACGATGTGGACGGCCTGGCCACGCGCCGACGCTTCCCGCTCGATGGCTTGGACAACATCATTGGCCCCGACCGCCAGCGCGGCCGAGTCGCGCGGTACAAAGATTTTGACGGTATTGCTCATGGCCGGGCTCCTTCGCCAAGAAGCTGGTCCAGCTTGGCGGGCGTGACGCGGGCGTGGGGGCGGCCATTGACCATGACGGCGGGAGACTGCGCACAGAGGCCCAGGCAGTAGACGGGCTCGAGCGATACCTGGCCGTCGACGCTGGTGCCATGAAAGCCGCAACCCAGCTTTTCTTGGGCATGGGCGGCGAGTTGCTCGCCGCCCATGGCCTGACAGGACTCGGCACGACAGACTTCGAGCACAAGGCCGGCAGGTGGAGTCTGCCGAAAATGGGGGTAAAAGCTGATGACGCCGTGCACTTCGGCCCGCGATAGTTGCAGCGCTTTGGCGATGACGGGCACGGCAGACTCGGGGATATGGCCCAGCGCGTGCTGGACGTCGTGCAAGATGGGCAATAAATTGCCCTTTTGCCCGGCATGTCGGTGCAGAGCCTGCTGGGTAGATTGCAGCACCGCGTCTTCAGAAAGCGGGGCCTGGTGCGACGGCGTGTTCATTGGGGTCCTTGGCGAAGCTTGGTCTATTGCCACGGCCGGATGCCCGGTTGGGTTGGCCAGCGTGACATATAAAGGTCATGTGCTTTATTATGAGTAGAAATGCATAATAACGGTAGCGTACATATATTAATCTACTAGGTATAAAGCACGCTTTCAATAGGCAAAGAATGACATATAAGTTCCAGGCTCGCCTTAATTCAGAGTGGGTGCTCGAAAAGCCCAGCGGGGCGGTTTTTGCCCTTGGGGAAATTCTGCGGCTGCTGGCCGCCATCGATGCCGTCGGCCACATCGCCGGCGCCTGCCGCTCTTGCCAGATTTCATACCGGCATGCCTGGGGGTTGCTGCGCAATGCCGAGAAAGAGTTCGGCATGCCTTTGCTTGAAACCAGCCGCCGCCAGGGCAGCAAGCTCACCGATTTCGCTCGCCATCTTCTGTGGGCCAATCGCCGTATGGATGCCCGTCTCACGCCCATGCTTGAAAGCATGGCGTCCGAGCTTCAAGAAGAACTCGAGGGTCTATACCCGGAAAGCCGGCCCCGCCTTCGTCTGCACGCCAGCCATGGCTTTGCGGTCGAGGGCTTGATGCAGATGGCCAACGACCAAGAGCTTTCTCCGATCGAGCTGCGCTATCGCACGGCGCTTGAAGCCTTGGCCTCTCTTAATCGGGGCGAGTGCGATCTGGCGGGGTTTCAGGTGCCGGCGGGCGAATTTGAGCAGCCCATCTTGCGCCATTACAGTGATTGGCTCGACGATGACAAGCATTGCCTCATCTATCTGTCTCAGCGTGAAACGGGCATGTTCGTTCAGCCCGGCAACCCCAAACAGGTGCACACGGTGGCCGATCTGGTCAAACCGGGCGTCCGTTTCGTCAATAGGCAGGTGGGCTCCAGCACCCGTTTGCTGGTCGGGTTGATGCTCGAGCGTCTGGGCATAGACACCCGGCGCATCCAGGGCTTTGACAGCAGCGAGTTCACCCATATGGCCATTGCCGCCCATATCGCCAGCGGCATGGCCGATGTCGGCATAGGCGTCGAGACGGCCGCCTGGCGATGCGGGCTCGATTTCATACCCTTGGCTAAAGAGCGCTACTTCTTTGCTGTACAACGCGATTCCCTCGACAGCACGCTTATGCAGCAGCTGCTGGGCCTGCTGGGCAGCAAGCCGTATCACGACTATGTGGGCCAGCTTGTCGGCTACGATGCCGCCGATATCGGCAAGGTATTCAGCTTGCAGCAGGCGTTTGGCCCGGCATTGAGCCGCGCGGCCTCCCGTGTCTAAGCAAAAACGATTACCATGAACACCGTGAGCAAAGTAATTTATCTGAACCCGGAACCTTCGGGTCATCCGCTTGAGTCGAACGATGCTCCTTTCAAAGGAGGGGCGCTGCTCGACTTGCGCCGGCGGCCGCTGCAAGATCTTCGCATCTCGGTCACCGACCGATGCAATTTTCGATGTACTTACTGCATGCCGCGCGAAGTCTTTGGCAGCGACTACGAATTCATGCCCCACGCGTCGTTGCTTAGCTTCGAAGAAATTGCGCGTGTGGCCGGCATTGCGGTGGGTCTGGGGGTACGCAAGATACGCCTTACCGGCGGCGAGCCCCTGCTGCGCAAGCACCTTGAAAACCTCGTCGCTCTGCTGGCCCGGTTGCGTACGCCCGAGGGCGAACCGGTTGATCTTACGCTTACCACCAATGGCACCTTGCTGGCTAAAAAAGCCCAGGCACTGAAAGATGCCGGCCTTGAGCGCGTTACCGTCAGCCTTGATGCCCTGGACGACGCCATGTTCGAGCGCATGAGCGACAGCAAAGTCAGCGTGGCCACTGTGCTCGAGGGTATCGAAGAGGCTGCCCGGGTAGGGCTGGCTCCGGTCAAGGTCAATATGGTGGTGCGCAAGGGCCTTAACGATGGGCAAATATTGCCCATGGCCCGGCAATTTCGCAATTCCGGCCATATCTTGCGTTTCATCGAGTACATGGACGTCGGTTCCACTAATGGCTGGAATCTCGACGAGGTGCTTACCGGCAAGCAAATCCTGGATCACATCAACCGCGAATACCCGCTCGAGCCCGTCGACGCACATTATCGCGGCGAAGTGGCCGCGCGTTGGCGCTATGCCGACGGCGGCGGGGAAATCGGTGTCATCACCAGCGTTTCTCGTCCGTTTTGCGGCGATTGCAGCCGGGCGCGGCTGTCTCCCGAAGGGCGCATTTTTCTGTGCCTGTTTGCCGACGCCGGCCATGACCTTCGCTCTTTGCTGCGCGGCGGGGCCGATGACGAGCGCATCCGTAACCGGCTGGCCGCCATCTGGCATGGCCGTGACGACCATTACTCCGAACTGCGCGGTCAAGAAACCGATCATGGCGCCCTGAAACGTCGCGAGAAGGTCGAGATGAGCTACATCGGCGGATGACGCCAACCCAAGCGCTTACTACGGCCTGCCTATGATTAAGCGTGAAGATATCGACGGATTGATATTGGCGGGCGGCCGGTCGCGGCGTATGCGCGCCGAAAGCGGCCCAGAAGTTGACAAGGGGCTGCTCGAACTTGATGGCGCTTTGCTGGTACAGCGGGCGGCAAGGTTTTTGGAGCCTGTCGTCAGCACAGTCTACGTCAGCGCCAATCGCAGTCCGGATATCTATGGCCGGTACGGGCGCTGCATTCCCGATGACCCCATCTTCGGCGGCGACGCCGGCCCTTTGGCCGGGGTGGCCAGCGTCATGGCCGTCTCTCGTCGGCGCTGGCTGTTGGTGTCACCGGTGGACGTTCCACGGCCCCCTTCCGACCTTCCACAGCGGCTTGCCCAGGCGGTGGCCGGCGGCGCACCGCTGGCTTACGCCTTCGCGGGGGGGCGTGCGCATCCGCTCTGCATGTTGGCAAGCCGGGAACTATCAGAAGACCTGCGAGCCTATTTGCTGCGCGGCGGACGCAAAGTGCTCGACTGGCATGAACGCCATGGCGCTGTGCCGGTGGATTTCGGCGACGACGCTGCGCTGTTCAGCAACATCAATACGCCCGCCGATTGGCAGGCGGCGGGCGGCAAGCCCGCAGTCGATGGAAAGGCTTAAGCCAGCCAGTGGGCCCAGCTATAAAAGGGTACCAGGTCGCCGGCGCCAAATTGCTTGCCGGCCGGAATGCGCGCCAGTCCGTCGGACCACGGCAAAGAGCTGACCACGCCCGAGCCCTGTCGGTCGAACACGCTTAGTCGGGTGTCGCCGTTGCTGTTTCGGTCGGCCCGGACGCGAATGAATTCGTCGCGAATGTCATTGAAGGGCGCTTGGGAGTCCAGCCTGGCATATTCGACGGGCGGCAAGCATTGTTCGCGGCCTTGCATCCGGCGTACCACCGGAGAGACCAGCAAGGCGAACACGGCAAAGGCCGACACCGGGTTCCCCGGGAGGCAGACGATGGGCTTGCCCTGCGCATGAGCGAGTGCGACCGGCTTGCCTGGCTTCATTCTGACGCGCCACAGATCAAGCGTGCCGCCCGCCTTTTCAATGGCGGGCTTGATCAGGTCTTTTTCACCGACCGAGACGCCTCCTACGCTAATGATGAGGTCGCAGTCGGCGATCAGCTTGCTTAAGGCCTGCTGGGTGGCTTCAAGCGTGTCCGGCGCATGCAGGACATGGGTCGCTTCGGCGCCCAGGCCTTCGATGAGGGCCGCAAGCATGGGGCCGTTGGAGTTGTAGATTTGCGCTGCCTGCAAGGGTTTGCCGGGCTCGATCAGTTCATCGCCGGTGGTCAGGACACCGACCTTAAGGCGTTGGAAGACAGGCGCCTGCGCATGGCCCTGGGTGGCCAGCAGGGCGACCTGAGCAGCGCCGATATGGTCGCCCGCCGAAAGCAGTACGCTGCCCTGGCGGATGTCTTCACCGCGCTTGCGAATATTTTTACCCAGCGCCGGCAGTTCATTGATGGTTAAAACGTTGTCGGTTTCAGTGCAATCTTCTTGCATGATCACCGTGTCGGCGCCTTCCGGAATGACACTGCCGGTAAACAGGCGAATGCATTGGCCGGATAGCAGTGGCTGTGGCTGTTCGCCCGCGAAGCATCTTTGCTGCACCGGCAAGCCGCGTCCAGGTTGGTAGTCGGCAAACCGAATCGCATAGCCGTCCATGGCGCTGTTGTCCGCCGGAGGCATGTCCAAATCGGCCTTCAGGGTACGCGCCAGTATGCGGCCTTGCGCCTTGTGCAAAGGAACATCATCAATGTGCTCGAGGGGTTTGCCGGCTTCGAGGAGCTGGGCCTGGGCGACGTCAAAATCTAGCATATCGTTCAAAAAGGAAGCGTATCGGCAATATTTGCGTAATGTGTGGCGAAGTTGCACGGTCGATGCGTGCTGTCGAGCTGTTCCTGGATAATTCCCTTCCACGCGGTCTTGCACGCGTTGGTAGAGCCGGGCACACAGAAAATGAGGGTGTTGTTGGCTACGCCGGCGAAGGCGTCGGATTGCAAGGAAGACGTGCCGATTTCAAGGTAGGAAAGATGCCGGAAAAGCTCGCCGAAACCGGCCAAGGTGGTGTCGAGCAGCGGGGTGATCGCCTCGCCGGTGGCTTTCTGGTGCGAGAAGCCCGTGCCGCCGTTGGTGATGACGACCTGGATTTCAGGGTCGGCGATCCAGTCGCTGAGAATCTTGCGCAGTTCGTATTTGTTGCCTGAGGATAAGCCGCGCCGTATGCAGCGATGTCCGGCCGAGGCAAGGCTTTCAGCCAGATAATCACCGGAAGTGTCGGTTTCTGCAGTACGCGAATCAGAGATGGTCAGCACAGCGCAATTCAGCGCCAGAAGGGGGGAATTCGGATCGGCTTTGCTCATTGTTGTCTCGTTATGGTTGATTCCATTGCTCGGTTTTTTTGGCGTCGGCATTGTCTTGCTGCACCCAGAAGCGCTCGCCGTCGGCAAGGGTTTCACGTTTCCAGAACGGGGCACGGGTCTTGAGCGCATCTATGACGTATTCGCAGGCCAGAAAGGCCTGGCCCCGATGGGCGCCGGCCACAGCCACGAAGACAATCTGGTCTTTCAAGTGAAGCTCGCCATGGCGATGTACGACGACTATTTCGGTAACGTCCCAGCGTGACAGGGCTGTCTCGCGGATTTCTTCAAGCTCGCGTTCGCACATGCCCGGGTAGTGCTCGAGGTATAGGCTTTTTGTGGCTTTGCCAGGGGCATAGTCGCGCACATAGCCCGTAAAGGTGACCAGTGCGCCGGCCTCGCCCGCCGTGCGCTCGCGAAGCCCGGCCACCAAGGCGGCAGAGTCGAAATCCTGGGGTTGCACAACGACCATGGCTAGCCTCCAGTTACCGGCTCGAACACGGCCACTTCGTCGCCCGGCTGGATAATGACGTCGGGCCGCGCGTGAAATTGGTTGACGGCCAGCTTCAGCCGCCGCGTTGGCGCAAGCTGCGGATAGCGTTGCTCGAGCCGGCTCAACCAATCAGTACCGCTGATGGGGCCTTCGATTTCCCAGGATTCCTGGCGCGTTTGGGTCAGCTCGGCTATCTGCGCGAAATATAGAACGTTAATCGCTATGCCACTCACCGCTTTTACCTCCGGATTTATGTTTGAGCCGGACATCCTCGATGACGATGCCCTTGTCGGCGGCCTTGCACATATCGTAGATGGTTAGCGCCGCCACGCTGCACGCGGTCATGGCCTCCATTTCGACTCCGGTTTTGTAGTCGGTGCGGCAGGTGGCCCGGACCGTGACGGCATGGTGTTCGTCTTCGGGGAAGAACTCTACCCCAGCGAAGCTGAGCGGCAGGCTGTGGCATAAAGGAATAAGTTCAGCGCAGCGCTTGGCGGCCAGGACGCCGGCCACGCGTGCCGTGTTGAGGACTTCTCCTTTGCTGTTGTCGCGCGCCGTAAGCAGGCGATAGGCCTCGGGGCTCATTCGAACACGGCATTGAGCCGTGGCGCTGCGCTGGGTTGAGGCTTTGCTGCTGACGTCGACCATGCGGATCTGCCCGCTTTCGTCGAGGTGGCTGAGCGCAGGCTCGGCCGACGGGTTATGGCTCATGTCAATAAGGATAAGACAATAAGAATCGGATTCTTATACTATACGCCATCGCCGCCGAACACCGCGTACGCAGGCCGGCTCGAAACCGGCAATGCCGAAGCAGGGCCAGGTGGGAAAGGGCTCGATTGCCGTGTCCATATGCGATGCGGATTTTGGTGGGCATGCGGGCGTGACGCGTAGCGTACAGATAAAGATGTTAATAAAAGTTTTATAACGCTACAATCCAATACGTCAATTCTCACGTAGCACTCCCTACACCTCGCTCATTACACCTCATTAAGGAGGCGTACCATGTGGAACACGGTGATCAAGGCGGGTCGGCTCGTATGCACCCCCTTCAGCAGTATCCCAATGTGTCTCGCCCTCCTGTTGGCCCTTGGCGCCTGCGGCTCGGGCGGCGGTTCCGACACGGCTCTTGATACGCGTCCCAATATCCTGATGATTGTGATCGACGACGTCGGTTATTCGGATATCGGCGCTTTTGGTTCTGAAATCCGCACTCCCCATATAGATGAACTGGCTCGCGACGGACGGCTGCTTGGCAGCTTTTATTCCGGGGCCGTCTGCGCGCCTTCTAGAGCCATGCTGATATCGGGGGCGGACCATCATCGCGTCGGTGTGGGGATCAATCCCGAGGTTGTCGCCGCGCTTATCGTGCAGGATTTCGCGCCGTTCGGCACACAGTACGGGTTCGACAACCTGCCGGACGAATATCGGGGTTATCTCAGCGATGGCGCGTTGTCGATGCCCGAGCTGTTTCGCGACAGCGGCTATCGCACCATGATGTCCGGAAAATGGCATCTGGCGCAAGAAGTCACCCGCCCCCGCCCGGGCCAGCTCAATCCTTTGCAGCCGCGCCCGGCTTCCTTTCCCGACGCCCGCGGCTTTGAGCAGTCTTTCATGTTGCTGGATTTTGGCGGCTCTCATTTTGCTCCGACGCCCGGCAAGCCAAATCGCTACGATTTGGTCACATACGGCGAGAACGGTAAACTGCTGCGCGCCAATGACCTTCCGCAAGATTATTATTCTTCGGTTTTCTTCACCGACAAACTGCTGGGCTATCTGAAGGCGGACGAAAATACGGAAAAGCGCAAGCCGTTTTTCGCTTATTTATCGTATACCGCAGGCCATTTTCCCTTGCAGGCTCCGCAAGAGGACATCGCCGCTTACGCGGGACATTACGATGACGGCTATCAGGTCATACGCGAAAGGCGCATCCAGCGCCTGAAGGCTCTTGGCCTGATCGCGCCCGATTTTGCGGTATATGAAAGCCCCGATCCACCCGACCCCAACCTGGGCGAAAAGCGCTGGGACCAGCTCGCCGCCGATGAAAAAGCCTACCAGGCCCGGGTCATGGAAATCTATGCGGCCATGCTTACCAATATGGATCGCCAGATAGGCAGGGTGGTCCGGCACTTGAAGGACACGGGCCAGTACGAGAACACGGTGATCCTGCTGCTGTCCGACAACGGCCCCGACGATGGCCGCGAGGCGCCGGAAGGGCCCAACCTGGATAACTCCTATCAAAACCTCGGCAAGCCCGGCTCGGCGGCGGTCTATGGCGCGCGGTGGGCCGAGGTCGGCTCCACGCCATTTCGCATGTGGAAGGGCCGGGCGGGGGCGGAAGGTTCCAACAGTACTCCGGCCATCATCAAGCTGCCCGATGCCTCCAACGCCGGTGTTCCGCTGACGATACCCGTGCACATCACCGATGTGCTGCCCACCCTGTTGCACGCGGCGGGCATTCCCGTTCCCGAAGGCGTTTATCAAGGCAGAGACATCATAGATATAGAAGGGGTATCGCAGTGGGCGGCCTTGCAAGAGCCTTCGCCGCAGCCTGCCTTGCGTCCTCATGGCATGATAGGCGAGGCTCTGGGCATTGCCGCCTATGTGCGGGACGGTCCCTGGAAGCTCAGCCGGCAGCCGGTGGGCGCCAACACTGTAGAGCAAGGTTTCGAGGACATCCCCTGGAACTTGTTCAACATGGACACCGATCGGGGGGAAACCGTGGACCTTGCCGCCAGCCATCCCGACGTCGTCCAGCGGCTTGAAGCCATGTGGCGGGATTACGTCGAGCGCAACAAGGTGCTGTTGCACACCGGCCAACCCTAGGCGCTCAAAGCGCGGCGCGCCATGGTGTAGCCAATGTGTTGGAAGCCTCTTGTTCGAAGTGTTTACGGAGCGCTTTCCAACTTCCATGCAAGGGTTTTCCCGCGCAGCTTCTTCGGAACGTGCTA